>JBDTQV010000016.1:0-15890 GCA_039932015.1 Gemmatimonadota bacterium
CGCGCCCTCAGGGACCAGTGCATGGAGCGCGTGTGATGAATGGACGACAGTGGGTGCCGGTCGTGATCGTGCTCGCGGGACTCACCCTCGGCGGGTGGGCCCTGGTGCGCTTCCGCGGCGAGACGGATCGTGTCGCGGTCAATTCGAGGGCGCCGGACTTCAAGGCGATCGATATCGCCACCGGAGATTCGGTTTCGTTCCGCGAGAAGTACAAGGGGAGCGTCACCCTCATAAACATCTGGGCCACCTGGTGCGGGCCCTGTCGCACCGAAATGCCTGCGATGCAGGTGGCGTACGCGAAGCTCAAGCCGCGCGGGTTCCGCATCGCCGCCGTGAGCATCGACGAGGGGTCACAGGATGACGTGAAGAAATTCGTGCAGGAGTTCGGACTCACGTTCGACATCCTGCAGGACCGAACCACTGGAATTCAGCAGACCTATCAGACGACCGGCGTGCCCGAGAGCTTTCTGCTGAACCAGCAGGGCGTGATCGTCAAGCGGGTGATGGGCTCGCATGACTGGAGCTCGCCCGTGAATGTGGCACTCATCAATCGCCTGCTCGATGAAGCGGGCGCCCCGCGTGCGCCCTGGCAGGACACGGTCGGCACCGCGGAGCAGACCCGGCAGTGACCCGGCGTGTGCTCGGCATCGAAACCTCGTGTGACGAGACGTCCGCTGCGGTGTTGACGGCCGGCGCGGCGGGTGACCCCGTCTCGCTCGATGCACTGGTGATCCTGTCGCAGGATGTGCATCGCGTGTTTGGCGGAGTGGTGCCGGAGCTGGCGAGCCGGGCCCACGTGCAGGCGATCAGCGCCGTTGTCGAGCGGGCGCTCGCCGACGCGGGCATAGGATTTTCCGAGCTGGACGGCGTCGCCGTGACGGCGGGGCCCGGGCTCGTCGGTGCGTTGCTTGTGGGGGTGATGTACGGCAAGACCGTCGCCTACAGCGCCGGCCTGCCGCTCATCGGCGTGAATCACCTCGAAGGCCATATCTTCGCACCCACGCTCGAGGATGCGCGGCTCGCACCGCCGTTCGTCGCGCTCCTGGTGAGTGGCGGTCATACCATGCTGCTCGACGTGCCCGCATGGGGAGACTACCGGCTCCTGGGCCAGACGCTCGATGATGCCGCGGGCGAAGCGTTTGACAAGGTGGCCATGCTGCTGGGGCTCGGCTATCCGGGCGGTGCCGCCATCGAACGGCTCGCGCGGGAGGGCCGTCCGGATCGGTTCCGCTTTCCACGACCGATGCTCCAGGATCTTCAACGGAGCGGACCCAACCGGTACGCCTTTTCGTTCAGCGGACTGAAGACCGCGGTGCTCCGCGCGGTACGCGCCAGCGACGATCTCGACCGTGACCGCGCCGATATCGCACGCGGCTTCCAGGACGCGGCGATCGACGTGCTCGCCGCCAAGACCGCTCACGCGGTGGACGCGCTCGGGTATGAGACGGCGGTGGTCGGCGGCGGAGTCGCGTGCAATCGCGCGCTCGTGGCACTGCTCAGAGACCGTCTCGCCGGGCAGGCGCGCGTCAGTGTCGCGACGCCGCGCCTGAATACCGACAACGCCGCGATGATCGCCGCGGCAGGCGCGTGGCATCTCGAACGCGGAACCCAGAGCGGCTGGGACCTCGAGCCGCGTGACGACCTTCCTGTGCCCGGACTCTCGTTCACCTCCGACCGGATCGGCGCATGACTACCGTATACCCGTTCATCATTCACCTCGGACCCGTCGAGCTCACCGGCTACGGGGTGATGATGATGGTCGGCTTTCTCGTAGGTGGCTGGCTCGCGACACTGGAGCTGCGTCGCCGCGCGTTGCGCGAGGAATATTCGGCCGACATGGTCGTCGCGGCAGTGGTAGGCGGCATCATCGGCGCCAAGCTGTGGTACGTGGCGCTCACCCGCGATCCATCCGCCTTGTTCTCGCGCGGCGGGCTCGTCTGGTACGGCGGCTTCATCGGTGGCGCGCTCGGCGTCATGCTCAACGGATGGCGCCTCCGCGTTCCGATTCGCTGGACCATGCATGTCGCGGCGCCCGCGCTGGCAGCTGCATACGCGTTGGGCCGGGTTGGCTGCTTTCTGGTGAATGACGACTACGGGCGGCCCACCAACCTCCCCTGGGCCGTAAAGTTTCCCCGCGGGCTGCCGCCCTCGACTGCCGGAAACCTCCACCAGCTCTTCGGCGTGAGCGTGCCGGCCGGGATCGATCCGGCGACGGTCATGGCGGTGCATCCGACGCAGTTGTACGAGACTGGAATCATGCTCCTCGCCTTTTTCTGGCTCTGGCGCTGGCGGCGCAGCGCGCACCCCATCGGCTGGCTCTTTGGCCCCTATCTGATCTTTGCCGGCGCCGAGCGCTTTCTGATCGAGATCGTGCGAGCGAAGGACGACCGGTTTCTGGGACCATTCACGATCGCGCAACTCACCAGCGTCGTGCTCGTCGCCATCGGTGTAGCGCTGACCCTCCGGTGGCGACGCGGCGCGGACGTCGATCCCGGCGCGTACCTGAAGAGCACCGCCGTCTCGCGCGCAGCGGGAGCCGTCACCGCGGCCCGCTGACCGGAACGTCGAATAGCCTAGTCCCAAGCCCATGGGCAAACGACCGGCCCGCCAATGTTCGGCGGGCCGGTCGTTTTTCGTCGCGGGGCACGATCACTCCGCATACGCGCGAGCAGTCACCGTCGCCGCGCAGCCCTGTCGCCGGCGATCTGGTCCCGCATCCGCTCGATCTCCGCACGCATTTCCGCGAGATCCGTATCCATCCGCTCGAGCGAACGAAGCAGCTCACGCGACGTGCCCACCGCGAGCGGTGCCGAGGCGGCGCGCGTACCGGCGGCTCCGCCGGCCTGCGCTGCGTCAGGGACCAGCACTGACGTCACCCGCAAACGCCGGGGCTCGATCACGAAGGTCCACACCAGAGCGCCTACGAACAGCGCAAAGAGCACTGCCTGCGCACCGAGCGATTCGGCGGTCGGGTAGATACCGAGCGCGGGAATGCGCGGCGCCCACGGAAGAATGGTCGTCGGGACCAGCGCGCCCTCCTGCAGCTCCGCGATTCCCTTCCCGGCGAATACGAAGGCCATGTAGTACAGAAATGCGCTGGTGAGGCCAAAGAACGGCTTCAGTGGAAGGCGCACCCCAAACCGGTTGATCGCGATGTACACCAGCACCAGCACCGCCGACCCCGCCGCAATGCCGGCCAGCACCGGCAGCACCGTGCCGCCCGCACCGCCCGAGATGAACAGCGCCTTGTAGAACAGCACGGTTTCGAAACCTTCGCGATAGACCGCGAGGAATGCGGCGGACGCGAGCGCGAGCGCGGACCCGCCGGTGACCGCATCCTGCACCTTGCTCTTCACGAAGTGGTTCCACTTGACCACTTCCATCTTGGACAACAGCCAGTAGCTCACATAGAAGAGCACGCCGGTGGCCACCACCATCGTGAGCCCCTCGAGCGCTTCCCGGCGGGACGGCGTGATCTGGAAGATCGTCTCGAGCACCGCGGCGGTCAGCAGGCTCGCGCCCACCGCCGCACCCACACCGATATGAATGTCGCGACGCCGATGCCCCGCTCCGGTCTTCGTCAGAAAGGTGAGCAGCGCGCCGACGATGAGAATCGCCTCGAGGCCCTCGCGCGCGAGCAGCACGAACGACTGGATGAACAAGTTGAGCGGCGACGGCGTATCGGCCACGACGCGCTCGGCATTTTCCAGCAGCGCCGCGAGATCGCCGCGGATGGCACCGACCTCGGCGGCGGTGGCCCCACCCGCTGCGCGCGTCCGCAGCGTGGCGAACGACGTCTCGAGCTGATCGGCGAGACCGGCGTTCTTCGCGCGCACCGACCGTTCCACCTGCTCGAACGTCATGTACGCGTCGAACGCCTTGGTGCTGGCCGCCTGGCCATTCCCCTGATGCACCAGCGCGAACGCGGAGTCGAGCTGCGCACGCACCAGCGTGAAGACGGCGTCGGAGCTGCCGGGCGCATCGGCCTGGTAGCTCCGGACCGCGGCGGCTCGCGCGAGCTCGCGCGGTGTAGCCGCCCCATGCACGTCGAGCGCGCCGAGGAGCTGCACATCGGACATGCGCGCCGTCGTTGCAAAATTCCGGAGCGGAGTCGGTACCGCGCCGTCCGCGGCCGGCAGTCGGAGCAGCGACGCATAGACGGCGGCCGCCCAGCGATCGTCCGCCGAGAGGCGCGACTCGAACGATGGCATTGCCGTCCCGGCAACGCCGATCGTGATGCGATGGTAGTAGTCGAGCGGAGACGACGAGCGAAGTGCGGTGTCGGCCAGGTTTGCGGGACGCGGCGACAGGCTCGCGGCAGCCGGACCGTCGCCCCGGCCGAGGTTGCCGTGACAGCTCGCGCAGTTGGCACGATAGACCGTGGCGCCGCGCGCGACGCTCGGCATCGTGGCCGGAGTTTCGTCCAGCGACACGCCGAGCCGCCGGGCAATGCCAGCCGCAACGAGTTGTACCCGCGCGTCGAGTGTATCGGGCGACGCAGTGGCATCGAGCAGCGCGCGAATCGAGTCGATCGCCGCCACCGCGCCTCGGCTCTCCGAACGCGGCAGCAGCTCGGCGGAGCGCCGGGCCTCGGACAGAAAGAGCCGCGCCTCATCGACTTCATTGGCCGCGACCACGCGGCCGCCCTTCACACCCGCGCGATACTCTTCAGCGGCAAGCTTTGCGGTCGCAGCCATCCGGCGAACCGCAGGCGCGGGGCTGCCCGGGTCAGGCTGCTGGAGGGGCGCTATGGACAGCAGCGCGACCAGTTGTGCGACGCCGATGAAAAACATTCTCATCCGATTGAGGAAGCCTGCGCGTAAAGTAGAGCGGCGGAGTCGGGATTGGAAGAGCCGTCAAGTTCCCGCAGCCTTCTGATTCCCTGCCCGCTCGATCACTGCCACCGCTGCCGCCGACGTCGCCGAGTGGGTGAGCGAGAGGTGGATGGTCAGCCCGCCGGCCGCGGCGACGATAGCGGCCGCAGAGCCGAGCAGAGATATCGATGGGCGCCCGTCGAGTGCCCGCCAGACTTCTATCTCGCGCCAACCCACTCCGCGTGCGTCCGGCAATGTCTGCAACGCCTTGTACACCGCTTCCTTGGCTGCAATCCGCGCCGCGATGTGCGGGACCGGGTCGGCGCGACTCTCGACGTACTCGCGCTCGTGCGGCGTCAGCAGCTTCTGCATCACCTGCTCGGCGCGGCGCTCGAGCATTCCGCGCACGCGGTCGAGCTCGACGAGGTCGATCCCCAGCCCGACGATACTCAGAAGTAGCCCCAGAAAAACCGTGCGACCGGCGTGAGCACCGGCGGCACCACCACGAATCCGCCCAGCACCAGGCCGAGGTACATCGCGAGCGCGGCCACGACCGCGGTGATGAGCCAGAGAGGCCAGCGCGGGCGGCGCCACGCGCGCACACGTTCGATCTCTCCCCTCCACGCCGCTTCCTCCGCATCCGCCGCTTCCTGCAGCGCGGTCCAGCTCACCTCGAGCCGTCGCGCGACGAGGCCGAGTGCCGCCTGCCACTCCGCGAGGCCGGCCGGATTGCGCCCCGCACCCGGCACCGTCCGCTCGAGTGAGTCGAGCGCGGCGACGAACGGTCCACCCGAGACACCGAGCCGCACGGCGATTGCGCGCCTTTCCTCCTCGTCCGGCCTGAGCTGCGCCAGCCGGCGCACGGGGAGCCGTGATTCGAGCGCCGCCGCCTCGATCCGCGCGTCGAGTCGTGCCACGACTCGTTCCGCCACCGCCGCGACAGCCCGCTCCCACGCCGCGAGCCACTCGTAGCGTCCAAGCGAGCTTGCGGCCGCGTCGATGTCGCCGGCCTCGGCGAATTCCCGAGCGGCACCGCTGAGCTCGAACAGGCTCGTGACGAACCCATAGCGGACGTCGTCGAGGGGCACACCGCCACGGCGCCCCGCCAGGGGCTCCGTATCGGTGAGGCGTCCGAGAAGCGGTCCCAGCTCCGGAATGGCGGGACCGCCGGCGAGTGGCGCCGTCATGTGGGCGTCGGGCCGGCGATGAGCGCGCGCACGCCGGTACGGCGCTCATAGCGGTCGACGAAGTCGGCGAGCGAATCCGCCGAGAAGGCGTCGCGCGGCAGACCGGTGGCCGTGATGGCGCACTCGATGCCGGCGGCGTCGCCTTCGACTTCGATGAGCGTATCCATCCGCGGGTATGTCTCGATTCGGACCGTCGCGCCGGCGAGCGCATGCACTTCGACCGTGCGGTCGATCGCATGCACCTCCGAGTAGCCGAGGGCCGTGAGCACCGCCGCCGGCGACCGGTCGCCGGTGACGGTGCACTCGTGTTCTTCTCGCAGCTTGTACCCCTCGGGCGAGCGTCGTATCGGGCCCTTCCAGCCGAGGTGCCACTCGATCGCGCCATCGTCGGCACGCAGCGCGCGGACGCGGAGCACCTCGTCTCGGCCCAACAGCGCGCCGCCCCGGTCATAGCGCCGGTCCTGCATGGTGCCACGAAACCCGGGCGTTGCACCGGCGGCGACAAGGCGCCGCCGGAGCGCCGCCGGGTCGTCGACGACCGCCTTCAGCTCGAGCTCGTTGGCCATGCGCGGGTCAGCCGAGCATGGCGGCGAGCACGCGGTCGGTGTCGGACAGATCGGCGAACACGGCGTACGCGCCGCACGCCGCGAGCTGGTCAGTCGAGTATGCGCCGGTGGCGACGCCGATCGCGCGCGCGCCGATCGAGCCGCCGCACGCGATGTCGGCGGGCGTATCTCCGATGATAACCACGTCATGGCCGCTGGGAATTCGCCCGAAGTGCACACCGGCGCGCTCGGCGGCAATCGGCGGAAGCTGCGGACGATGACCGGCATCGCTCCCGAACGCGCCTACGAGAAAGCGTGACGGATCGATGCCCGCGGCGCGCAGCTTGAGCATCGCGCCCTCCATGATGTTCCCGGTGAGCAGTCCCAGCACGACGCGATGGTCGGTCTCGAGGCGCGAGAGCAGGGCATGCACGCCGGGCATGACGGTCGTTACCGTCGTTGGTTCCTGCAGCTCACGTTCGAGCAGTGCGACGTACCGCTCGCAGACCGCCTGCACGCGCGACTCCTCGTGCGGTGCCTCGTGGCCGGCGGCGGTCAGCAGCTCGCCCACGATCTGCGGGTCGGTCTTGCCATCGAAACGGACATGCGCAAAGGCGTCGCTCCCGCCAACGGCTTCGGCAAGCGCCACCGTGATGGCGCGGCGGCCGGCGCCGGCGGTGAGCAGGATGGTGCCATCGATGTCGAACAGGACCAGCTTCTGTTTCATGATCTCGCAAACCTGCGCACGGCGACGAGTCTCGGACCGATTGCATGGCCGGCGCGCGTCCCCTGGCCAAACGGCTCATGGATGACGCCACCGCACGCGATGGTGGAATGAACGATGAAGTTACCGGGCGCCGCAAAGGCGACGTGCGTAATTGCTCCCGAACCGCTCTCGCTTCTGAAGAAGAGCAGGTCGCCCGGCTCGGCACCGTCGATCGCGACCTCGTCGCCCCAGCGCGCCTGCGCCGACGAGTCACGTGGCACGGTCACGCCGCGCGCGAGAAACGTCGTCTGCACCAGCCCGGAGCAGTCGACGCCCCACGGCGTGAGCCCACCCCACTGATAAGGCGCGCCGCGGAAGTGGTCGAGTGCCCACTGCGCCGGTGGCATGCCCGACGCGCGCGTGACGGCCAGGTCACGCGCCGTGATCGTGCCTTCGATCAGCCGGCCGGACCGTCCGTCGGGCAACGTCACGTGCTCCCGGTCGAGCTGAACCTGCGTGCGGAGTGGCATGTGCACGCTATCCTCGCCCACCGCGACGCGCGCGCCCTCGCTCCACGCGCCGGCGCGCGTTCTCCACGCATCGGCGGCGGCATCGTCGACAACGCGCACGTACCCGCGATGGACCCAGCCCTCATAGTCGTCGAGCATCGTGCGAATCCGCAGCCACTCGCCCGCCTCGTCTGTCTGCACGGCGCTCTCGCCCAGCACGAGCTGCGTCACCTGCTCGGCCCGCACGCTGCCCGTCGCGAGCACCGGCGCGATCGCGGCCGTCGCGAGCACCGCCGTCACGCCGTTGCCGCCGGGCCGCCGGCCTTCCGGGTGCACTCCGCGCAGCGCTGCACCCCGCGGAACGTGCAGATGAGACAGACGAATGTGCCGCAGTCGATGCACGGATACCCTTCGGACGCGCGCTCTTCCCGGCCGCACGCGCGGCAGACCATCGAGTCCTTTTCCCGTATTTCGGTCACGAGGCCCTCACGCGCTGATGGTGTACCGCTTGATCTTGTTGATGAGCGTCGCGCGCGAGATGCCGAGTTCGATGGCGGCGCGCGTGCGATTGCCGGCATGATGCTTGAGCGTGCGCTCGATGTGCTGGCGCTCGAGGTCGTCGAGGCTGAGCGGGGTGTGCCGACGGTCGCCCACGCCTGGCCGCGCGCGAAACTCCCCGGGCAGGTGCTCCGCGCTGATCGCCGGCTGTCCCCGCCCCAGAATGAGCGCGCGCTCGACCACGTTGCGCATCTCACGCACATTGCCCGGCCAGCCATACGCGAGGAGACGCTCCAGCACTTCGCTGTTCATCGTGAGCGGCCCCTCAGGCAGCGACTTCTGCAGGTCGGTGAGGATACGGGTGATCAGCTCGACCCGGTCTTCGCGCGGACGATCGCGCAGCGCCGGCAGCCGAAGGGGCATGACGCTCAACCGATAATAAAGGTCTTCCCGAAAACGTCCCGCTTCCACTTCCGCCGTCAGATCGCGATTGGTCGCGACCACCAGGCGCACATCCACGGTGATCTCGCGAGTCCCGCCCAGCCGCCGAAACGTCTTGGTTTCCAGGACCTTGAGGAGCTTCGGCTGCAGCTCCGGCGCGAGGTCGCCGATCTCGTCCAGGAAGATGGTGCCCCGATCGGCGATCTCGAACAACCCCTGCTTTCGATCCTTGGCATCGGTGAACGCGCCCTTCTCGTGTCCGAAGAGCTCGCTGTCGAGCAAGGTGGCGTTGAGACTGGCGCAGTTGACTTCGACGAACGGCTCCCGCGACCGCGGGCTCAGATCGTGAATCAGCCGCGCGACCCACCCCTTCCCCGTGCCGCTTTCGCCCGACAGCAGCACCGTCGTCCGCTCGCTCTCCGCCAGCAGTCCAATCTGATGCGCGAGATCCCGCATCTGCGGCGAGCCGCCGAGCGACTCCAGCCCTTCGCGGGTCGCGGTCTTCGCAAAGAGCGTTTCGTTCACCCGGCGGAGCCGAACCTTATCGGCGACGCGCGCGGTAGCCGCGACGAGGTGCGCCATGTCGACCGGCTTGGTCAGGAAATTCTCCGCACCGAGCTGCATCGCGTGCACCGCACTAGCGACATCGTTGTTGCCGGTCAGCAGAATCACCGCCGCCCCGCGCTGACGGAGATGCTCAAGTGTTTCGAGACCGTCCATGCCTGGCAGCGAGAGGTCCAGAATGACCACTTCCGGCCGGAGTCGATCGAAGGTCGCGAGACCGGCTTCACCGCTCAGCTCTCGGGTGACTTCGTATCCCAGACGCTCGAAGTGGTTGCCGATCGAGCGGAGTACGTCGACGTCGTCGTCGATCAGCAGGACGGAATCAGCCATCGGGAACTCCGGATCAGGGAACCATGATACTGATCGCACCAGGAACCACGGATGCTTCAAACGGGGTCGTGCCGCCGGGCTCGCCATCGAGCTGCACCGGTTCGATCGGATCGGATACGACGCTCACGTTCGCGCCTCGCGCATAGGCGATGTACGCTGCACGGCCTTCGCCGCCGGGCGTCTCGCGCAGCAGATGCCAGACGGCGCGCGCACTTTGCCGCAGGTTGGCCGCGCGGATCACGATCACGTCGAGCAGGCC
The DNA here is from genome assembly GCA_039932015.1 of Gemmatimonadota bacterium. Classification (GTDB taxonomy): domain Bacteria; phylum Gemmatimonadota; class Gemmatimonadetes; order Gemmatimonadales; family GWC2-71-9; genus JAICUF01. Next base: position 9,854 of record JBDTQV010000016.1, read on the forward strand.
GTCGTCCGGGGCGATCCCCGACCGCAGGCGGATGAACGGCGGCACCACCAGCCCGCAGTTGGCGATGATCACCGTCGCCGCATCGGCCTCGAACTCGTCGCCGTCCACGCGGATGCGGTGATGGGCGGTCCGGAGCTCGCCGATCATCCGGAACGTCATCGCGACGTACGCCGCGATCTTCCAGCGCCGCTTGAGCGCCGACGAGGTGGCGGCCATGACGCGGGCGTCGTAGCCGGCGCCGCACGCCACCGCGAAGTAGTGCACCCCGTCGCTCCGCTCCACCCGGCCCAGATCAAACGGTCGCGGCCGGCCCGTGAGCAGCACGCGTACCGCTCGCGAGGGCGCACCGGGAATGCGCAGATTGGCCGCGAGCAGATTGCCCGTCCCGCCCGGAATCACGCCGAGACTCACGCCGGTCCCCACCAGCCCGGCGGCCGCCTGCATCGTGGTGCCGTCGCCGCCGAACACCGCCACCACGTCCGCCCCCGCCGCCACGCCTTCGATCGAAAAGCGCCGCGCATCGCCAGGCCCGGTCGTTTCCGCCAGATCCACCGACCAGCCGGCCGCGCGGAACTGCTGCAGAATCGTCTGCACGCTGAGCGAGGTGGTGCGCGCGGCGGCCGGGTTCGCGATCAGGAATGCGCGCGCCACTCCTAGAACTCACGGTCCCAGAGCACGTCGAAGCCCATCTGGTACGGCGCCTTGAGGTTGTATTCGCTGCTGCTGCCGGCCGGCCGGCAGCTCTGAAAAGTCGGCTCGACGCTCGCCTGCAGCTTCCACGCACGGCCAAATCGGAAATCCAGGCTCGCACCCAGGTTTCGTGATCCGAAGCTCACTTCGTTGTTGCAGAAGCCGGCGTTGAGACGGAGGAAGAGCTTGGGCCCGATCTGCCAGCCGGCGCCGACCTGCGACACCGCGCCGCCCGCGATGCTCCCGCCGGCGAGCGCCGGCCTGAACTCGATAAGGTCCACCGGCAATCCGATATCCGACACGAGCGCACGCTCGATGTCGCTGGAGACGCCAGTGAGGAGAATGGACGCGGCGCTCTGCACGGCGTTCTGCTGGATGCCCTGCGCCTGGCTCGCCGGCACGCCCAGAATCAGATACGAGACGAGATCGACCTCCGGGAGCGGCGGACGGATGTTCGGACCGCTCGAGAGATCGAGCTTGGGCCGGAGCAGCGTACCCGTAATCTTCGCGATCACCGGAATTTCCTGCCCGCTCGACGCACGCACGAGATGCTGAGCCTCGATGTCGAGATTGGCATTGAGATCCGGTGTTCCGAAGTACTGCACGCTTCCTCGCATCACGTCGAAGTCTCGGCTCACCGGCCCGATCTTGAGCGTGTAGGTTCCGCGCGGCGTCGAGAGGTTGCCGTCGACGCGATACTCCTTGAGCCGCTTGTTGACGCGGATGTCACCCTGGAGCTGGATGTTGGCTTCGGTCGAGCGGAGCCAGAAGTCGTTGCCGACCGAGAGGTTGAAGTCGCTGACCACCAGCTCGTCGAAGAAGCGCGTCTGGAAGCCCTGTCCCAGCTTCCGCAGGCGCACCAGCGTCGTATCCACGAGATCGACGTTGGTCGGATCGTCGAGATCGATGACCCGCTTGTTGAGCAGATCGGCGAAGTGCAGCGTCCCCTCGTCCGCGGCGCCAGTGCCGCTGAACGTCGCGCCGTAAAACGGGCCATCGAGGTCGAAGCGCCCCGAGGCCGCGAGCGTGAGGAAGCCGCGTTCGTCGATGGCGCGGAACCGGCGCGCATCCATGTGGACGGTGAGCACCGGGCTCGTCAGATCCGCCAGCCGGATGCTCCCGTGCACATCGAGCGTTCCGCCGCCGCTCGTGATGTTGACGTGGTTGAGCGACGCAGAATCGCCGGCGAAGTCGGCGCGGCCGGTGATGCTGTCGTAGCGCACGCCGAGTGAGGGCAGATCCATTCCGCCGTTGGCGAGCGAGATGAACCCGGCAAGCTGCGGCGCCTTCCACGTACCCACGATGCGCGCGTCGGCGCTCATGTAGCCGGTCACGCGCTTCACGCTCGACGTGAACGCTTCGAGAATGCCGAGGTCGACGCTGTCCGCCTGCGCGCGGATGCTGATCGGGCCGTCGAGCCGGCGCTGGGTCACGCCGTCGAGCCCCAGATCTATCGGCAGATCGGCTTCGAGCTGGAGCACCGGCTCGCCGGTGCGCCACATGAAGACGTTGGTGTTGAGACGCTGGTCGGCGTACTCGATCTTGCCACGCACGTAGGGCATGTACGCTTCGGCAAAACGGGCATCGGCCAGGGACGCATTGCCATGCACGGTCGGACTCCGTGCCGTCCCGCTCACGGCGAGGTTCACACCGACCTTGCCGGCGATGCCCGCGGTATCGCGGTCCATCAGGTCGTAGATGTCACGCAGATCGATGCCGAACGCATCGATCGTGAGATCGCCCGGCTGGCGTTTGGGCAACCGCCCCGCGATCGTCACCTGGCCGGAGCCGTCGAATGCCGCGAGCGTCACCGGGCTGATCGTGGCGCCCGCCGAATCCGGCAGGGTGAGCGTGGCGGGCTGCTGCAGGCGCCACGCGCGCGTGGGAAGCCCCAGCGCCAGCGAGTCGAAGCCCACGATCGTGACCCCGGTGCGCTTGAGCCACGACCCGGTGCCGTCCACCCGCGACACGCCGCCGACCGTGGTCCCCACGGTCCAGCCCAGTGAATCCGCGCGGCCCGACGCCGCCACCGACGTGCTGCGGAAGCGAATGAACCCCGTGCGCGTCGTGTCGGTGCGATACGCGATCGAGTCGCTCCGGAGCGTCACCCCAAAGACGGGATGGGCGCCGCCGGTATACTGCAGGCTGATGGTGTCGGCGCGCGAGCGGATCGCCTGAAACGCGAACTGGCGCACACCGATTTCGGCGTCAGCGCGCAGCGTGTCGAGGCTGCCGGTGAGCGTCACCGCGCCGGTGGCAATCCCGGAAAGCGCGCGCTGCTCACGGCGGGCGGTATCCCGGACCTGGCCCGTCATTGCGAGCGCGAGCGAATCGAACGCCGTGAGACTGTCCGCCGCCACGTGGAGCGCCATCGTGCCGGTATGCGGCGCCGCCCATCCGAGGGTACCCGATCCGCCAGCCCGCGCGCCTTTCCACTCAGTGTACAACGTATCGAGGCGAATGATGCTGTCCGCCACGGCGACGCGCGCAAACACCGTGTCGATGGTCCACTCGCGGATCCGGCTCCGCTGCAGGGACAGCTCCATCTGCCCCTCGGGCGCGCGCAGCGAATCGATCGAGCCGGTGGCGGTCACCACGCCGTTGAGACTGGTCACCGGGCCGCTGCCCTGAAGCGCCGCCAGATCGAGGCGCGTGAAGCGGACCAGCAGATTGTCGGCGGCGAGGCGCGGTGGCAGCAGCGTCATGCCGCCGTGCAGCGTCACGCTGCCGATGGCGCCCGCGAGCGTCGCGTCGACCATCGCGTGCTCGAGCGTGCCGGACATCCGGACGTGGCCTCGCACCTCGCCCCGCGCCTTCAGCGAAGGGAACCCGCCGCGGATCCCGTCGAACGACAGCGGGTCGAGGTCGATGTCGGTATCGAGCGCCAGCACCTTGCCGCGCGTGTTCAGGTGCACCATCCCGCGCATGACGCTCTCGGGCCCCTGGCCGTCGCGCTGCACCGCCGTCCCCCGGAAGGTGACATCGAGCAGCGGACCGTTGAGGGTGCCCACCGCGGCCAGGCGCCCTGGCACGACCACCGCCGGTGCCAGCCGCCGAGCCGTCCGAAGATCGATGTTGGAATTGCGGAGATTGACGCCGTAGAACGTGAGCCCCTTGGGCACGAAGCCCACGGTCCCGTCCGCCGCGATCAGGCTGACCGGATTGCCGGGTACCTTCGCGTCCGCGAACGCCCAGTCCACGTTGATTTTCATCCGCTCGAGCAGAAAGCCCGAGCCCTGCAGCTTGCCGCTCAGCGTGCCGAAGAACGGCAGTGTATCGAGGTAGGCGCGCACCGCGTCGAGATTGAGGTTGGCGAGCGTGACGTTCATGTCGCGCACGCCGAGACCGCGCTCCCGGTCCTGCAGTGCCACCAGCTCGCCGTCCACCCGCTGCGGCCCGTTCCTGAGATGCAGATTCCGAATGGTGTACGCGGTCAGCGTATCGGACACGGACTTTGCCGCGAGCACGCCACTGCCCGTCATCGCGGGAAAGAGCGGCGACACCCAGAGCAGGTCGCTGAGGCTCACCTCGGGCGCCGTGAGCTGAAAATCGAACAATGTCGTGCCGCGCGGCCAGGTGACAGCGCCGCCCCCCGAGAAGCGGGTGCCCGGCAACGCTGCCTTGCTCAGGCTGAAGATCGCGCTGTCGCCATGGAACCGGAGCCGCCCGGTGGCATCTGTCACCGTCACCGCGGGATCGCTCACATGAGTGGCGAGCGTGTCGAGGTCGATCGTAAACGGCTTCCGGTCCGGCGTACTGATCTGCAGGCGCGACATGATCGTGCTGAGATCCGCCAGCACGATTACGCGGCGGAGCCCGTCACTGCTCTCCTCGACCACGCGTCCCGGCTTGAGCCGCTCCGCCGCGAGCGCAGAATCGCGCTGTGCCGCGGTCGCATCGGGCGGCGGATTCCACGGCAGCGCAATCCGCAGATTGCCGTCCAGAATCCGCACGTCGTCAAACTCGATGAGCGGCGACGTGGCGCTCTTGGGTCCGTTGTTGCCGAGCCCGAGCACGTTCTCGTAGTTCATCCGCCCGCTGCGATACTTGATGATCTGGATGCGCGGATTGTCCAGGTGCACGCTGCTGAGCACGATGTTGCCGCGGATCAGATTCGGCAGACGGTACCCGACGCGGACGCGCGGAAAGTCGGCGAGGAGCACGCCCTGCGAGTCGCGCACGACGAGGTGCTCGAGCGTCAGGTCGTACAGAAACGAGCCGGAGATCGAGCCGACATCCACCGTTCCGTGGACCGTGCGGTTGAGGATGTGCGATACCGTCCGCGCAAGCAGCGCGCGGCCGGGTGGCGTCAGTGTGAGCGACGTGACGATGCCGAGCACCGTGGCCGCGATGCCGAACAGAAAGACGAACAGAAACCGCGCGACGGGCCGGCGCATCAGAACGGCTGTCCCACCGCGAAGTGAACCGTGAAATTCCGGCCGCGATCGAGCTGGAGCGCATCGGGCAGGATCTGCACGGTCCCATTCGCGTCATCCCGCACGTACAGGGTGCCGCGCGGCAGCTTGTACGGGTTGTACGCGATGTCGAACCGCGCCGGCCCGAGGGGCGTCGCCACCCGCAGTCCCACGCCCGGCGTCACCCGAAATTGCGCCCGGGCGGCGCGCGCCTGCCCGCGTTCGAAGACCGTACCGGCATCGATGAACGCCGCCAGCCGGAGCCGCTCCCGGAAGAACGGCGACGGCACGCGAACTTCGGCGTTCGCCACCGCCAGGGTGTTGCCACCGGTGGCCACCACCCGCACCGAGTCGGGAACCAGGGCGAGGCCGTCGAGTCCGCGCTCGTCGAACAACCGCCGGCTGACAGTGTAGACCACCGGCCCGAGCTCGTTTCGCTGATACCCGCGCACGTCGTTGGGACCGCCGCCATAAAACCGCTGGTCCGGCGGGATGTAGGCGTTGCTGACGCCGCCGGCGAACTGCACCTTGGGCGCGACGATTCCGCCCAGCCGGACGTGCCAGCTGAACACGACGTTCCGGCTGAGAGGATGGTAGGTGGTATAGTCGGCAACCATCCGGCCGTACTGCACCAGCGACGATGAGCCAAGGAACCGCGAGGCCACCGTGACCTGCGTCGACGCGACGTACCCTCGGCTTGGATCGATCGGATTGTTGGCCCGCGGAATTGCGGCCGACCCGGTGAGCGTCCCCTGGCGAATCCGTTGGCTGAGGCGGTCGACGTCGGTCGGATCGCACGCGTTGAGGAACGCGCAAAAGCTCGCGGCCGTCGCATCGGTCCGGCCGAGTGCCAGCGTATAGGTGAGGCTGAGCGGCAGCCGGTGCCGGGGCGTCTCGCGCGCGATGGTGACGCTGACGCCCTGCTCCGTCCG
>JBDTQV010000017.1:0-15354 GCA_039932015.1 Gemmatimonadota bacterium
GCTGCTCGAGGCGGATGTGCCGGCCGATCCCGAGTTGGCGCTCCGTTCGTTCGAATCGGATGTCGAGCGTCTGCGCACCATCGAAGCGGAGGTCGTCGCGATCGCGCCCGAGCTGGAAGCCCATCCGGCGCTCCGCGATCCAGGCGATCTCCCCTCGGCGCTGGCGCTGCTCGAGCAGGCGCGCATCGGCGCCAACCCTCCGCCCGCACCGTCACCGCACTGGAAGCTCGAGGAATTTCTCGAGAACGCGTCGAACCGGATGGCGGTTCGGGCCGCGGCGGCGGTCGTGCAGGATGCGGGCGCGAAATACAACCCGCTCGTGCTCGCGGGGCTCAGCGGCACGGGCAAGACGCATCTGCTGCATGGCCTCGGCAACGCGCTCGCCGCCGGCGGACGCAGTGTCGCGTGCGTCGGGGCACACGACTTTACCGACGAGCTCATCGGGGCGATCGATCGCGATGCCGTCGGCCTCTGGCGCGCGCGGTACCGTGGCGTGGACGCGTTTCTGCTGGACGATGTGCATCTGCTCGCCGGAAAGGAGCGGACGCAAGAGGAGCTGTTCCTGTTGTTCAATCTTTTGCTCGAGCGCGGACGGCAGATGGTGTTCACGACTGCCGTGCCGCTTCCCGACCTCAGTGGCGTCGAAGCGCGGCTCCTCACCCGGCTCGAGGGCGGACTCGTGGTGGAACTGCCGGCGCCCGATCGCGAGCTGCGCCAGCGCGCCATCGAACGCCTGCTCGCCGCGAAGCTCGATGGCGTCGATCCCGAGCTCGCGGCGTACGTCGCGAGCCGGCCGGCGGAGTCGATGCGGAGCACGCTCGGCCTGCTCCAGCGCGTGCTGAACGCCGCTGAAGTACAGCACATCCACCCGACCGTCGCACTCGCCCGCCAGGTGCTCGAAGGGACAGCGGTGCGTGCACCGCGTCGTGCGCCGCCAGCGACACGCACGAGCGGAATCGTCGCGCCGCTTTCGGGAGGCGTCCGCAGCCGCGAGAAGATGGTCTGGGAGTGGCCCGACATCGCCGCCCGCATCATCGAGGAGTGGCGCTGATGGCAATCAAGGGGAGCCTGAAGGAGGCGAGTCTTCCGGACGTCATTCAGCTGCTCACGTTGGGGCGACGGACCGGATGTCTGGCTGTCGCCGACCGCCAGAACTTCGGCTACATCTATTTCGATGGCGGCCGCATTACGTACGCCTCGATCGTCAATCGCCGCGACCGCCTGGGAGACATGCTGGTCAAGAGCGGTCGGATCACGGCTGAGCAGCTCCGCGAAGCAGTCGATCGGCAAGGTGCCGAACGCGAGCGCAAGATCGGGGAAATTCTGGTAGAAACCGGCGTGCTCGCGCGGAGCGCGCTCGAGGATTACATCCGCCTCCAGATCGAAGAGGCGGTCTACTACCTGTTCACCTGGAGCTCCGGCACCTTCAATTTCGAGGCGGGCGTCCGCCCGGAGCGCGAGGATTTCCTCGTGCAGATCCATCCGGAATCGCTCCTGCTCGAAGGTGCGCGCCGGGTAGATGAGTGGAGCCTGATCGAGAAGAAGATTCCGTCGTTCGATCTCATCTTTACCATCGATCATTCCCACATGCAGGCTGCCGGAGTTACGCTCTCCGCCGGCCAGGAACGAATTCTCCCGCTCCTGGACGGCGTGCGCGACGTGCGTGAGGTGGTGGAGGATTCCGGGCTCGTCGAGTTCGAAGTAGGGAAGGCGCTGTACGGCTTCATCACGGCCGGATTTGCGCATCGCGCAGGATCGTCGGCCGTGTCCGCGGCACCCAAGGTGAACGATGCACGCGTCGAGGAGCATCGCAATCTCGGCATCGCCTTCTACAAGACGGCCATGTTCGACGAAGCGGAACGGGAGTTTCGCCGGGTCGCGGAGCTCCGGCCATCGGAGAGCACCGCGCCGTTCTTTCTCGGACTGATCTCACTCCGTCAGGGACGCTGGGAGGAAGCGGCGGAATCGCTCGGGCACGCGGTCGAACGGGGCGGACCGCGTGCGGCGGCGTTGCATAATCTCGCGTTCGCCCTCGAGCGACTCGGCCGGTACGATGAAGCCGAGGCGGCATACGGAGATGCGGCCGGACGCGCACGCGACGACGCACGGATCCACACCGGCTGGAGCATCGCGGCGCTCAAGCGCGGAGACTTCATCGTCGCGCGAACCCGTCTGGTGCGCGCGCGCGAGGCGCTGGGAGACCGCACGCCGCCGCCACTCTGGTTCTGGGCCGCGACGCTGGCGGCCGCGGGCGCGGACGACATCGACGGCGCCCGCGAGCTCGCGAAGGCTGCGGTCGATGCACACGCTGCGCATCCGGTGCTTCGGAACAACCTTGCAGTCCTGCTGGAGCTGGGCGGGGATGTTGCCGGAGCCGAGGCGCTGCTGCGCGCCGCATTGGCAGACGATCCGGCCGTCCCCCAGATTTCGAAAAATCTTGCCGACGTGCTCTATCGCACCGGACGCTACGACGATGCATCCGAAGCGTACGAGCGTGCCGCCAAGCTCGAGCCTGACCTGGGCGACGATCTGTATTTCAAGCTGGGCAACATTGCGTTCAAGCGGCGAGATCGCGACGCAGCGCGGAGCCGCTGGCAACGCGCCGCCGAGATCAATCCCGGGCATCAGCTCGCGCGCGCAAACCTCGACATGCTGGATTCCGGGTCGTGAGTGGCGACGAAGTCGCGCTCGCCGCATTGAGCCGCCAGATCGCGTCGGTTGCCGGCGTCACCGCGGACGTGTACAAGGACAAGTGCCTCCGGCGCCGCATCGGCGTTCGCATGCGCGCATGCGGCGTCCACACGCTGGACGACTACCTCGCGATCCTCGAGCAGACCCCCGCCGAACAGCAGCGGCTCCGGGATACGCTGACGATCAACGTGACGCGATTCTACCGAAACCGCGAAACGTGGGCACTGCTCCGCGAGCGCGTGCTGCCCGAGCTGTGGGAAGCGCGTGCCGGCAGACTGCTGGCCTGGAGCGCCGGATGTGCCTCCGGCGAGGAGCCGTATACCCTTGCGTTGCTGATTGCCGAAATTGCCCGCGAGCGGCGCGAGTCGGAGCGGCTCAATCGTGTACAGATCGACGCGACCGACGTGGACAGTGCGAGTCTCGAGCGGGCGGCCAACGGCGTCTATCGCACCGACGCGCTGAGCGAGCTGCCGCCCGAACTCACGGCGCGCTACCTCGCGCCCGACGGCGCGGGCCACCGCATCGCGCGGGAGGTGCGCGAGCGGGTGTCGGTCCGCTACCTCGATCTCGGCGCCGATCGCCCGCTCCGAACTTCCTATGACCTCATCCTCTGCAGAAACGTCGTGATCTACTTCGACCGTGCAATGCAGGAACGACTCTTTCTGACCTTTGCCCGCCACCTCTCACCGGGCGGTGTCCTGGTGCTCGGCAAGGTCGAAACGCTGCTGGGACCGGCGCGAGACCAGCTACAGCTCGTCGATGCACGTGAACGCATCTATCGGCGGGCCTCATGACCGAAATTGTCGTCCGCGTCGCCGACCTCAACGTGGGGGGTGCTGGTGACCTCATCATGACCGTCGGCCTGGGAAGCTGCGTCGCAATCGTGCTGCACGATCCGATGGCCGTGGTCGGCGGGCTCGCACATGTACTGTTGCCGTCGCCAGCGCTGACCCGGAGCTCGGAAAACCCGGCGAAATTTCCGCAGACCGCGGTGCCGCGCCTGCTCGAGATGATGGCGGCGCGCGGCGCGAGTCCGCGCCGGATCGTCGCGCGCATTGCCGGTGGCGCCAGCATGTTCGCCAATCTTGCGCCGGTCGGCACCATTCAGATGGGCGAGCGAAACGTCGTCGCCACACGCCAGGTATTGAATCAGCTCGGGCTGCCGCTCGTTGCCGAGGACGTAGGCGCCGACTATGGACGGACCGTACGGCTGTTTGTCGATGGCGGACGGGTCGAGGTCAGCTCAGTGGCGCACGGTGTCCGCGTCCTCTGATCCGGCCACGGTTCTCGTGGTCGACGACAGCCCTTTCTTTCGGCGGCTGTTGAGCGACAGCGTCGACGCGTCACCCGAATTCTCTGTCGTGGCGACCGCGCGAAACGGAATGGATGCGCTGCAGAAAGTGCATCGCCATCAGCCCGACCTGATTTTGATGGACCTCGAGATGCCCGAGCTCGACGGACTCGGCGCCATCGGGTACATCATGTCGGAATCGCCTCGTCCGATCGTGGTGGTGAGCGCCTACGCGGGCCCGGGCACCGCCGGCGCCATCCGCGCGCTCGAACTCGGAGCCGTCGACCTGGTGGCGAAGGAAGACGATCGCGGCGATGACGCGTCGCGCCGGCTCGGCAGCCGTGTGCTGGTGGCTCTACGCGCCGCGCGGCAGGCCGACATTCTCCGGATGCCGGTCCTCGCGCGGCCCAGCCAGCCGCGCCCACCGCGCGACGCCCTGTTCGCGCTGCCGGGACGGGCTCGATTCTGTGTTGCGATCGCCGCATCGACCGGCGGTCCGCGCGCGCTCGCTGAGGTGGTCCCGCAGCTCGAGCGGGGCTTCGGCGCCGCCGTCGTGATCGTCCAGCATATGCCGCCGCGGTTCACGCGCAGCCTGGCCGAGCGGCTGGCCTCACAGAGCCGGCTCGCGGTAGTGGAGGCAGAACAGGGAACGCCGCTCCTGGCCGACACGGCGTATGTCGCCCCGGGCGATTACCACATGCGAGTCGCTGCAACCGCCAACGGGATCTGCATCACACTCGATCAGGACCCGTCGGTGTGGGGCGTGCGGCCCGCGGCGGATCCGCTCTTTCACTCGGTCGCAGCTGTGTTCGGATCCCGCACGATCGGTGTCGTACTCACGGGTCTCGGGCGAGACGGCGCCGACGGCCTCCGCGCCATCCACGATGCGGGTGGCGTGGGCTTCGCGCAGGATCGCGAGACGTCGACGATATACGGCATGCCCAACGCGGCGCTCCTTGCCGGCGGCGCCGACCACGTCGTGCCGATCTCGCGCATCGCCTCGCGCGTCGATGCCGCGCTCGCCGCGCTGGCATCCCGGTGAGCGAGCTGGTGTCGTTTCTTCTGGTGCACGCCGGAGGCCGTGCCGTCGGACTTCCGGTCGAATACCTCGTTGCGGTGACGGAGCCTGGGATAGCGCATGCCGTTCCGTCGAGCGAGCCGGCGCTCCGCGGAGTCGCCACCGTTCGCGGCGAGACCATGCCGCTCGTTCATCTCGGTGCGCTGCTGGCCGGCAGCGCGTATCCGCCAGAACCTGCGCCGGTCGGCGTCGTGGTGTCGGTTGGTGGCGCGCGAATCTGTCTCGAGGTCGACGTCGCCGATGTCGTCGTGCGCGAGAAGGCGCTGCCACTGCCACGAGCCACCGCCATGCCGTGGGCTCGCGCGATCGTTCGACGCCCGGAAGGTCCTGTCCCGCTGCTCGATCTAACTGCCCTCGGTGCACGCCTGGCCGAACGGGGGAACGACTGATGAACACTGCTGACGATATTCAGGTGGTCACGTTTCGCGTCGGTCCGCAGGAGTTTGCGCTCGACATCTCGCAGGTCGAGCGGATCCTCAGATACGAGGCACCGGCGCCGCTGCCGAATGCGCCGGCCTTTCTCGAGGGTGTGGTGCGGTACGAGGGCAGCGCCGTGCCCGTCGTGGACCTGCGGAAACGCCTGGAGCTCGACGCACCGATCAGTGATGAGACCCGGCTCATGGTGCTCGGCCTGGACGGGCAACGCGTAGGCGTGCTGGTCGACCAGGTGCGCGAGGTGATGCGGGTCGACAGCACGACGATTGCGGCGCCACCGCCGATGGTGCGGGGTCTCGCGGCCACATACATCGCCGGCATCATTACCGAAGGCGCGCGTACCGTCGTGCTCCTCAATGCGCTCAAGCTGCTGAGCGCAACCGAGCGGCTCGCGCTGCAACGGGTGTGAGAGCGCCACATGAGTGATGCGTGGGCGGCTGACCTGCGACGTGAGTATGCGGAGATCGAGGAGCGCCTCGCGTCGGCCGCGTCGGGCGCTGAACGCGACGCCGTCAAGCGGGATATCGTCGCGTTCTTCAGGAAAGTGGACGGCGCACTCGCCGAGTTCGGCCAGATCAAGGAGCAGATCCGCGCGCTGGTCGATCGGTACAAGCAGGGCGCGGCGCAGACCGCCTCGACAGCCGGCGAGGCGCCGCAGTTCGCCGGCGCGCGCCCGGTGGTCCACGCCGATCACATCGGTGCGTCGACGTTCATCGAGAAGGGCTGGAGCCTGATTTCGCTGGGCGATCACGCGGGCGCGATACAGGCGCTGACGCGAGCGCTCGCGCTCTCGCCCGACGCGACCGAAGCCCAGTCGCTCCTCGGGTGGGCGCAGATGCTCCACGAGGACTACGACGAGGCGCTGGCGACGTTCTCGAAGGTCCTCATGAAGGAGCCGGCCAACGCGCTGGCTCGCATCAACGTCGGCTACATCTGTCTCAAGAAACGAATTTTCGGCGAGGCGATCGAGCACCTCTCGAAAGCGATTCGGCTCGACAACGATCGCAAGGCAACGCTGTATGCCCACTATTACCTTGGTCTCGTGTACGTCGAACGAGAAATGTTCGAGGATGCACAGACGTTCTTTCAGAAGACGCTTCGGCTCGGGCCGAATCTGATCGAGGCGTATTTTCAGCTCGGTCGTTCGCAGTGGCTGGCCGGCACCAGGGACGATGCGCTCGCCACATGGACGCTCGGCGCGAAAGCGAACAAGTTCAACCCGTGGGCCAAGCGGTGTCTGGAGCTGCTCGACCTTGCGGCATCGGAAGGAGAGATTCCGCGCAGCCGCTTTGCCTGACGCTGTACCTGATCCTCACCGCGCCGCAACGCCCCGACCCACCACCGGTCGCCGTGCAGGTCGGCCAGGTGACGGCGGTGGCCTGGGCGCCTCAGATCGGCATGGCCACCGCTCTCGCCGAGACCGCCGACCAGTCGTCTGAGTGGCCCGGCCTCGGCCGGCGGTCCCCCGGCGCCATCCGCCTCATTCTCGTACCGGACGATGCGCGCTACCGGCGATTCACTCGCGGCCGCGCGCCGGCGTGGGGCGCGGGCATCGCCGTTCCTTCCGCACGCACGATTCTGCTCCGCTCAGACGTCGGCGACCTGCAGCGAACCCTTCGCCACGAGCTCGCACACGTAGTCCTCCATGATGCAATCCGTTCGCGCGTGCCACTCTGGTTCGACGAGGGTTATGCTGCGTGGGCCGCCGGAGAGTGGGACCGGCTCGCCGCGCTCGCGCTCAACCTCACGGTCGTTCGCGGTGCGGTCCCCGAGCTCTCGGGTCTCGATCGTGAGCTGCGCGGAAGTGCTGCCGACGCCGGCCCGGCCTACGCACTCGCCACCTCCGCCGTAGCTCGGCTCGCGGAACGGAATCCGACGCGGACCATCGCGCCGTTGCTGGATCGTCTGGCCCGCGGCGAGGATTTCGACGCGGCCGTGGCTGCGACAACTGGACTCACGATCGGCCAGTTCAGTGACGACTGGGTGGGAACCGTGCGGCGCCGCTACGGGTTCATCACCTGGGCGGCTGCGGGCGGCATTTGGGGGGTGGTGGCGACGCTCGTGCTTGCGTTTGCCGGGGTCCGGCGCCGAGCCGATGAGCCCCGCCGCGCGGCGCTCGACGTCGGATGGACCATTCCGGCTGAACCCGACGCCCTCGCCGAAGATGAGGCCTCGCCGGAACTTGACCCCGGTCACTTACAGTAGTAGGCTCCACGCCCATGGCTACAACCCGTTCCGCGCCTTCCGTTCCACCGCGCCCATTGCTCGCCCGCCGGAACCTGATCGTGCTTGCCGCCGGCGTTGTCATGCTAGCTGCCGGATATGCGATTCTGCAGGCGGGGCACCCGACACTGGCCGCTGTGTTGCTTGTCCTGGGATATTGCGTCCTGCTTCCGTTGGGCATCGCCCTCTAGCAAGCGTGACATGCGGCACGGCACGGCGCATGCATGCAGGGCAGCTTTCGGTAGGTGACGGAGCTGAGTGAGACACGGGCGAATAGCTCAGCTGGTTCAGAGCGCCTGCCTTACAAGCAGGATGTCGGGGGTTCGAATCCCTCTTCGCCCATTGAGTTGCGCGCCCTCGCGCGTGACGGGGTGCCCCTGCTAGGCCGATCCTGTTGCGGAGGTTCTGCAATGACCGTTTTGCGCTTCGTCACCCTCGCTGCCCTGACCGCGGTGATTGCATCGCCCGCCGCGGCGCAGGGAATTCCCTCCCGAGGCCGCATCGGATCCGGCCCCGTCGCCAATCGAACCGGCGTGATGGTCGCGAATCCGTACGTGTTCTCGACCGCCGATTCGGCGCCGGCCGTACTCGCCGGAGCGGGTATGCGGAAGCGACTCGAGAAGACCTCCAGCTCCGACTATTCGGTTGTTCCCGATACCATCATGAACTCGGCGCTCGTACAGTTCGGCTTCTGGAAGGACGCCATCCTCAGTCCGCTCCGCGCTCGCACGCTGGCCAAGAACATTCCCGGCGCGCGCATCGTGATCACATCGACGCTCAATCGTGGCGCCAACGGCCACGCCCTCGTGGCGCGGCTCACCGGCACCAACGACGATGTCGGGAATCTTGTCCGGGTGACGCAGCCAGCCGGCCAGCCGCTCGACCAGCTGGGCGCTGCCGCCGCCGATGCACTGCAGCCGGCGCTTCGCTCACTGACGGATGCGCGCGGTTGCATGGACCAGCGGATCGCCAACAAGGGGAAGGCGGCCGAGTCGGCAAACAGGGCGCTGAAGGTGCTGCCGACGAACGGTCTCGCGCACTACTGCCTCGCGCTGATCGCTGACTCGAACAAGGCACAACCGGAGAAGATCCAGCAGCTCGAATCCGCCGTGGCCGGCGACTCGCTCAGCGTCGTGGCGCTTCAGCAACTCGCCGCCGCGTACCAGACTCGCGGCGACACGGCCAGGGCGGTCGCGACGTTGCAGCAGATCCTCCGGGCCGCCCCGACGGATCAGGAGATTCGTCAGCGCGCGTTCCGGTATTTCCTGAGCTCGGGCAACACCGACGCGGCGATTCAGGTCGCCGACGAAGGCCTGCGTCTCGATTCGACGAACTGGGATCTGCGCGACCTCAAGAGCAACGCGTGTCTCTTTGCGGCCAAGTACAAGTGCGCAGTGGACGTGCTGGCCGAGGCGTACCAGATGGACCCGACCCGCGCCGACACGCTGTTCTTCGCCAAGATTGGTGCCGCCGCCGAGCAGCGGCTCGCCGACACGCTTCCGCCTGCCACGTCGGCCGATACGGCGACGTACGTGAAGTGGGCCATGACCGCATCGCAGCGGTATCCCAACAACATCACCCTGCTGCAAAACCTGAATAAGGCGTACTCATATTCCGGCAAGGTGGACAGCAGCGTTGCCGTGACCAAGCGCCTGCTCGCCGCCGACAGCACGAACGTAACTCCCGCGCTTGCGGCGGCGCAGGCACTCATCAATGCCAAGCGCATTCCCGAAGCGCAGCCGTTCATCGACTTCGCGCTGCGGCGCGCCGCCGTGCTGCCTGATTCTGCCGAGATTCGCGAAAAGACGGCTGGCCTCCTCACGACCGCGGCACTTCCGCTGCTGCAGGCCCAGCCGGGTCAGTTCAAGGCCGCCGCCGATCTGCTCCGGGTCGCGATCAAGTCAGCACCCAAGGCGTCGTTCATGCCGACAGCCAACTACCTGTTCGGCCTGGCGACGTTCTACCAGGTGCCGGACATCGACAAGCAGGCGGTCGCCCAGAAGTCGTGCGAGCTTTCGAGACAGGAAGACGCGCTGCTGCGCGAGGCCGAAGTTGCCTTCACGAGCGGCAAGGCGGCCAAGCCCGAAGATTCCGAGGCAAAGCTCAAGATCATCGGGCAGTACAAGCCGCACAGCGCATCGCTGCTCAAGGCGTACTGCAAGTAAGGGACTTCCACCTCGGCTACGGCGGTTCTATATTGACCCGCCGTAGCAGGGGGCTGTAGCTCAGCTTGGTTAGAGTGCCGCACTGTCACTGCGGAGGTCGCGGGTTCGAGCCCCGTCAGCCCCGTTCGCTCCATGACCGCTGCACCCCGTCCGCACCGGACGGGGTGTTGCGTTTCCACCCCCTCCGAGCCCAGAATGTCAGAGACGACGGCACCATACCACGTGCCCGTGCTGCTCGGCGCCGTGCTGGACGCCGCAGCCGGCGCGCGCCGGGTAGTCGACGGTACGCTCGGTGATGGGGGGCACGCTGAGGCGCTGCTCGCGAGCGGCGCGGAGCTTCTCGGGATCGATCGCGATCCGTCCGCGATTGCGCGCGCTCGCGC
This sequence comes from Gemmatimonadota bacterium, assembly GCA_039932015.1. Lineage (GTDB taxonomy): Bacteria > Gemmatimonadota > Gemmatimonadetes > Gemmatimonadales > GWC2-71-9 > JAICUF01. The sequence goes on from JBDTQV010000017.1 coordinate 10,267, forward strand.
TCGGCTCGGAGAATCCCGCGTTGCCTATCTTCAGTCTCCATATGCCGCATCCACCGCGCTCGAAGCGGTTGCGCGGTTCGCGCCGGACTTCATCCTGCTCGACCTTGGCGTTTCGTCACAGCAGCTCGACGAGGAGTTGCGCGGGTTCACCTTCCGGCCCGGTGCCCCGCTCGACATGCGCATGGGAAGCGATGGATCGTCGGCAACGGAGTTCCTGAATGGTTCGGACGAGGGGGAGCTGGGTCGCATCTTTGCGGACTACGGGGATGAGCGGCGCGCCCGGCGCCTTGCGCGTGAGATCGTGCGCCGCAGAGTACGGGGGCCGTTCACGACCAGTGACGACCTGGTGAACGCGATTCGTGGCGCGCTCGGTCCAAAGACGGGTCCGAGCGACTTTGCGCGACTCTTTCAGGCGGTGCGGATTGCCGTGAATGATGAGCTGGGCGGATTGAGCCGCGCGTTGCCGGCATTCCGCGACGCGCTGGGTCCGGGCGGCCGGATTGCCGTGATCAGCTATCACTCGGGCGAGGACCGGCTGGTCAAGCATCTGTTCCGCGCGTGGGAAGGCGCATGCGTGTGTCCGCCGCGCCAGCCGCTCTGTACCTGCGCGCCCCAGGTGTATGGGCGAGCGCAGCCGCGCAAACCGATTCGCGCCGACGCGGATGAAGTTGCCGCAAATCCGCGCGCGCGCAGTGCAAAGCTGAGAATCTTCCGGGTGAACGATGCAGCTTAGGGGGCGTCACTGGATCGTAGCATGGCTTACGATGTTTGTCGTGGTTGCGGCGCTGGTCGTGACCCGGCAGAGTGAGGCCATTCAAGTCGCGCGGCGCATCCGGGAACTCAAAACGCGGCGGACCGAGCTCATCGCTGAGCAAATCGAGGTACGGCGTCAGATCGAGGCGGCGACCAGCCGTCAGGTACTCGTGCCCCGCGCGACCGCACTCGGCCTGCACCTGCCAACCCCTGGGACCGAATCGCGGCTGTTCCGGCTCCGCGTATCACCCAAGCCCGTGGCTCCCTGATGGCAAAGCCCGCTACCAGAATCGCGTTCGTGCAGCTCATGATCGGCGCTGCGGCACTCGGTATTGTCGGCAAGAGTGCGCAACTTCAACTCGGCCAGCGCCAGAAGTGGGCCGATCAAGCAGCGCGCGAGCGGACCCGCGTGGAGGCGCTCCCGGCACGGCGAGGATCGATTCTGGATCGAACGGGCGTGCTGCTCGCGCAAACCCGCGAATCGTATCAGTTCGGGATTTCAACCAACCAGATCGACGACCCGAAGGCGCTCAGCCGGCTCGTCACGCAGTCACTCAAGCGGCCAAAGCAGACGGCGGCCGCACTGGAGCGGGACCTGCGGAAGCTGAAGTACAAATTCTTCTATGGTCCGTTTTCGCCCACCGAAATGGAGCAGATCCGGAAGCAGAAGGGTGTCGACCTTACGACGGAATACCAGCGCGTCTATCCGGCGCCGAACCTTGCGCTCGGCACCATCGGCAACGTAAGCGATGGCCATGGCGTGTCAGGCATCGAGAAGGCGCTCGACTCGCTGATGACCGGTGTGCCCGGCGAACAGGTGATGCTCAAGGACCACTACGGGCGGAAGTTCGAATCGCCAAGCCGCCCGGTGCGTGATCCGATCCCGGGGAACGACGTGCTGCTGACGATCGATGCCGGCCTGCAGGAGATCGCCGAGCACGCGCTGGACGACGCGATCGCGCGGCTCCAGGCGCGCGGTGGCGATGTGGTGTTTCTGGATCCGCACACCGGAGAGATTCTCGCCATCGCGTCGCGTCAGGCGGACGGAACCGTCAGCGCGACCGCGCTGGTAGCGCCGCTCGAACCGGGCTCGACCGCCAAGCTCTTCACCGCGGCCGCGCTGCTGCGTTCGCGGAAGGTGACCAGCACCGATGCAGTGGATGGTGAAGGCGGGGCATGGATCATGGAAATTCCCGGCAAGCGGCCGGTCCGGCGCCTCATCCGGGATGCACACGCCGAACATGGCCCCCTGACGCTCGCAAAGGCGATCGAGGTGTCGAGCAATATCGCCATGGCGAAGTTTTCCGAGCGGCTTACCAACGGGGAACAGTACGAGATCATCCGCGACTTCGGCTTCGGCTCGAAAACGGGCGTGGAGTTTCCCGCCGAAGACCCCGGCGTGCTTCGCCCGCTCCGGGACTGGGACGGGTTGAGCCGAGCGAGCATCGCGACGGGATACGAGTTCTCGGTGACCGCGGTGCAGCTTGCGGCCGCGTACGGCTCGATAGCAAATGAGGGCCGGCTCATGACGCCGACGCTCGTACGGGAGATTCGAAGCCCCGAGGGTACCGTAATTTACCGGCACCAGCCGGAGCCGGTCCGGCAAGTGGTGTCACCGGAGGTCGCGGCAACGCTGCGCGAGTATCTGAGGGGCGCGGTGGGTGTCGGAGGAACGGGCGATCAGGCGCAGCTGGAAAACTTCATGCTGATCGGAAAGACCGGGACGGCGCATCAGATGCGGCATGGGCGCTACGTCAACGAGTATACCTCGTCGTTCGCGGCGATCTTCCCGGCGGACCGCCCCCAGCTGGTAGCGATCGTCATCATCGATGCACCGAAGGTTGGCAGCTACTACGGCGGGAAGACGGCCGCGCCGCTTACGAAACGCATGCTCGAGGAAGCGCTCGCTGCCCGTGAGAGTGCAATCAACCGGAATCAGCTCGCCGAGCAGGACACGACTGCGGCGCCACCCGTAGCGACGGTCACGCCGGCGCCGGCCGTGGCGCAGGCAGCCCCGCTACCAACCGTACGCGTGGCGTGGCCCTACCGCCCGAAGGCGCCGGCTGTCGCCGCCGGGCCGGTGCCCGATGTCAGTGGTCTCAGCGTACGCGCCGCCGCGACCGCCTTGCACCGGCGCGGATTCCATGTCGTATTGAACGGACTGCAGCTGGTAATGCGCACGGAGCCCGCGGCGGGTGTAACCGCGGCATATGGAAGCACCGTAACCGTCATTTCGCAACACTGACCCGGAATAGATTTCTTGCATACGCTCGCTGAGATCGTCGCGGCGCTTCGCCGCGAGGACCTGGTCGTAGACGCACCTGCCGGCAGTACGTCACTCACGGGTCTCACCACCGATAGCCGGGGCGTGCGCCCCGGGGACCTGTATATCGCGGTGCGGGGGTCGCAGGCAGATGGGCACCGATTTGTGCCGGATGCACTCGCGCACGGTGCGGCCGCACTGCTGGTTGAGACAGCGCAGCGCACGCACGTGCCGCAGGTGATCGTACGCGACGGCCGGAAGGCGGCGCTCGCTGCCGCGCGTACCTGGTACGATGATCCCGCACGAAGCTTGTCACTCGTCGGCATCACTGGCACGAACGGAAAAACGACGACGACCGGACTGGTGCGCCACCTGCTGAATGCCGACGGGAAGGCCGGCAGTATCGGCACGCTAGGCGCATTTGACGGCGCGGGTGCCGCGATTCCGTCGACCGCCGGGACGCTCACCACCCCCGGGACCATCGACCTGCAGGCAACCCTGGCCGCGTTGCGTGATCGTGCGACTCAGTGGGTCGCGATGGAAACATCGTCGCACAGTCTCGACCAGGGACGCCTCGACGGCCTGACGTTTGCCGCTGCGCTGTATACCAATCTCACCCGTGACCATCTCGACTATCACGGCACCATGGAGGCCTACCTCGCCGCCAAGCTCCGGCTGTCGAGTTACCTCGCGCTCAGCGGCGTCGATATCGTCAACCTCGATGACGATGCGTGGAGCGCGCTGCCGCAGCGCGCCGAGCGCGTGACGTTCGGACTGAACCCTGCCGCCGATGTGCGCGCGGCGGAGCTGCAGCTCGATGCCGGTGGCAGTCGCTTCCGAATGCTTACCCCGTGGGGCGCCTCCGACATCGCGCTGCCCTTGCTCGGTGACTTCAACGTGGCGAATGCGCTGGCCGCGGCTGCGGCCGCGCTCGCACTCGGCCGCTCGTTCGACGAAGTGACGGACAGGCTGCAACGCGCGCCGCAGGTGCCCGGACGGATGGAGAAAATCGCCGAGCACCCCTGTGTCGTGCTGCGCGACTATGCCCACACGCCCGACGCACTCGAGCGCGCGCTCGCGACGCTGCGGCCACTCACGGCGCAGCGCCTCGTCGTGGTGTTCGGATGCGGCGGCGACCGTGACCGCGGCAAGCGACCGCTCATGGGCCGGATTGCAGCGCTGGCGGCGGACCTGACCATCGTCACATCCGACAATCCGCGGACGGAAAATCCCGATGCGATCATCGACGACATCGTCGCGGGGATGGCAGGAGCGCCGCATGTACGGATCGCCGACCGGCGCGCCGCCATCGCCGCGGCGCTCGACGGTGCAGGCCCAGGTGACACGGTACTGCTCGCCGGAAAGGGCCATGAGACGTATCAGGTGATCGGAACCGAGAAACTGCCATTCGATGAGCGCGAGATCGTCCTCGCGGCGGGTGCCCGCTGATGGATTGGAGCGCGCATTTCGTGCAGGCTGCGCTCGGGCTGCCAACCACGCCCGGGGCGAGCGGCTTCACGCAGATATCCACCGATACGCGGCGGCCCATGCCGGGCGCGCTGTTCGTGGCGCTCGCGGGTGAACGACACGATGGCCACGATCACCTGGCCGCCGCGCGCGATGCGGGGGCGATCGCAGCGATCGTTCGGACGGGCACGCCGGCACCCGCGGGGCTCGCGCTGATCGAGGTTCCGGACACGCTCCGCGCGTATGGTGATCTCGCGCGCGAGAGGCGGCGGGAAATATCAGGGCCGGTCATCGCGATCACCGGCACCAACGGCAAGACGAGCACGAAGGAGATGGTCGCCGCCGTGCTCCGCACGCGCTATCGCGTGCACGCCACGCGCGCGAACTTCAACAATCTTGTCGGTGTCCCCCTGACGATTCTGGAGGCGCCCGACGACACGGAGGCGCTCGTAGTCGAGGCAGGTGCCAACCTTCCGGGCGAAATTGCGCGGTACCGCGAGGTGATCGAGCCGACCGCGGCGATCGTGACGAATGTGGGCGCAGGGCATCTGGAAGGCTTTGGTTCTCTGGAAGGCGTGCTGCAGGAGAAGCTGTCGCTGACGCGC
>JBDTQV010000018.1:0-14995 GCA_039932015.1 Gemmatimonadota bacterium
ATCTGCGGCTCGGTCTGCAGCATGAAGTTCTTGGGACTGCCGCCACCCACGATCAGCACGCCGCTCTTGCCGCCGCTCCGCTTGGCCTCGAGCACGATGGACGCGGTCTCGTTCACGTCCGCACTCACGTCGAAGCGAAGCTTCGAGCCGGCCAGCGCCTGCTCCGCGACGTTCATGCCGATCGAGCTGTCGCCGGGGGAGCTGGTGTAGATCGGCACGTCGAGCTCGTGTGCGGCGGCGAGCACCGACCGCTTGACGAGTCCAAGCGCCTTCTCGCGCTCCAGCACGTAGCCGCCCAGGAGCCAGTGATACTCGGCGCTGCTCATCGGGCGCTGGAATTCGTCGCGGGCACTTACCTCGCGAATGAACTTGTCGGTCGAGAGCAGCACGCTGTAGTCGAAGAAGATGTCGTAGATCCGGACCACGCCCTTGTCGCGGAGCTCGACGTCGTCGGCGGTGGGCGAACCGCGGTGCATCGCGAGGCCGAGGGCGAAGTGCGCGTCGTGATAGAGATTGGCGCCGGTGGAAATGATCCAGTCAACGAAGCCCGCCTCCATCAGTGGAATCAGGCAGCTCATGCCGAGTCCGGCGGGCGTCATGGCACCGGTGAGCGTCATGCCCACGGTCGTATCGGCCTCGAGCATGCGCTCGGTGAACAGCATGCAGCCTTCCTTCAGGCGGCCGGCGTTGTAGGCCAGGAAGGCGTTGTCGATCAGGTCCGCCGCACTCTCGGCGCCGGTGATGCCGGCGGGATCGATGCGCTGTCCCCGGAGATAGGGAGCCGAAGGACGAGCCATGATTATTGGTCCGGGTAGGTGAAGTCGGGCTCGCCGGCAATCGGAATCTGCGGGCGCTCGGCGCGCGCGCGGATCACGATGTCGGCCGCTTCCTTCGGATCGTCGGTGATCCGGAAGAGCTCCAGATCGTTCGGGCCGACCTTTCCCTGCTTCGTGACGGTGTCGCGGAGCCAGTCAACCAGCCCCTGCCAGTACGCGCGGCCGAAGAGAATCACCGGAAAGTGCTTCACCTTGCCGGTCTGAATCAGCGTGAGCGCCTCGAACATCTCGTCGAGCGTGCCGAAGCCGCCGGGAAAGACGATGAACGCCGTCGAGTATTTGACGAACATTGTCTTCCGCACGAAGAAGAATCGGAAGTTGATGCTTCGCCGCACGTATGGGTTGGTGCCCTGCTCGAACGGCAGCTCGATGTTGAGGCCGATCGAGAGGCTGCCCCCCTCGACCGCGCCGCGATTCGCCGCCTCCATGATGCCAGGGCCGCCACCGGTAATGATCGGGCAGCCGGCTTGCGCCAGCAGCCGAGCCGTCTCGACCGCCGCCTGGTAGTGTGGATCGGTGGGCGGGGTGCGCGCCGAGCCAAAGATGGAGACGCCGTCGCTGATGTCGCCCAGGTTGTCGAAACCCTCGACGAACTCGCCCATGATGCGGAACACACGCCATGGATCGGTCTTGAGCAGCGCGTCCGGGCGATAGCGGGTCGGCGGTCCTTCGAGGAGTGCTTCGTCCTGGGTGGGCCGCTTCGCGTCCTCGCTCTTCCGGTACGGGCTGTTGGGAAAGCTCGAATCAGTCACGAGTCAGTCGCTCGGGTAAGTCGCTCGATGGCGGCGCGGTGATCGTCCCGCACGTTGTAGAAGTAGGGCGACACGCGAACGTGGCCGGGGCGGGCGTCGGTCACGATGTTGGCGTCGGCGAGGCGGCGAACATCGCGGTGCGGATCGTCGCTCGGCAGCATGACGATGGCCGTGCGCTCCTCGGCCGTGGGGGCCACCTTGGGGCGGAGACCGGCGGCGCGCGCGGTCTCGATCAGATCTTCGGTGAGTGCCATGGTAGTGCGCCGGATCTCGGCGCTGCCGATCGCTTCGATGATCTCGAGGCCGCCGAGCTGCGCGTAGACGGGCATGAGCGGAGGCGTGCCGGCTTCGAAGCGGCGGGCGTCATCGTGATACACAAGAGACCGCGTGTCGAAGCGGAACTGATCGCGATGCGAAAACCAGCCGGTGACCTGCGGCTCGAGCCGCGGAGTAAGCGCCGGTGCGGCGTAGAGAAAGGCGACGCCGGTGCCGCCGAGCAGCCACTTGAGACCGCCGGCGCAATAGAAGTCCACGCCGAGCGCCTTCACGTCGACGGGGATCTGCCCGGCGGCCTGGTAGCCGTCGATCAGCGCGAGCGCGCCGTGCCGGTGCGCGATATCGGCGATGGCGCGCGCATCCTGTATCGCGCCACTGGTGAAGAAGACGTGGCTCGTGGCGACGAGCGCGGTGCGATCGTCCACGGCGCGCTCGATCGCCTCGAGCGGCACGCGCGTCTCGTCCGGACTCTCGACGACGACGACCTCGACGCCGCGCGGCTGCTTGGCAAGCCACTGGTACGCGATCGTCGGGAAATCGAGACTTGTGACCACGACCCGATTGCGCCGGCTGTAGTCGAGCGACTCACCAACCGCCGACAGTGCCGACGAGATGCTCGGATGCAACGCGATCTCGGACCCGGGCGCGCCGACGATGCGACCGTACGCGTTCCGCAGCTCGTCGAGCGCGGCCCACCATACGTCGTACCACGCAGCCGCGCCGCGATTTTCCCAGAGATCGAGATACTCATTGACCCGCGCGCGCGATCGGCGGGACAGCGCGCCAAGCGAGCAACTGTTCAGGTATGTGGAATGCTTGAAGATCGGGAACTCGTCCCGGTACAGCTCCGCCAGACTTGGCGCAGGGGCTGTGGAAGTCATAGGGGCGGAATATACCCCAGTTCTCCGGCGGTGAAACGACGGGCGGGTGCGGTTAATTTGAGGTACCCCCACCGCGGAGCAGCGTTGGCAGAAGTGACGGCGGACAGCCCCACCCGCTATGACGGTTCGTGGACGGCACTCGCGCTTCGGCTCGCAGCACGCGGTGCCGTGAATCCGCGGCTCGGCGTCGATCTGCTGAAGACGGCGTGGGCGTTTCGGCGCCGCCGCTGGTGGGCGAAAGCACCGTTCCTGCCGGTGCCGGACCGGGCCTATCTCCGCTGGCGGATGTACACGGCGTACGCGACAGAAGACGCCGTACCGCCGCTGGAGGATGTCGTTCGATTTGCGCGGTGGCGGCGGGAGACGATGGGACTCTGATGGCGACACGACCGCATGTGGTGATTCTGGGTGGCGGCTTCGCGGGACTGCACGCGGCGAAGGGCCTGCGCGGCGCGCCGGTAGACGTCACGCTGATAGATCGCCGCAATCATCACCTCTTCCAGCCGATGCTGTATCAGGTGGCGACCGCGGCGCTGAGCCCGAGCGACATCGCCTCGCCGATCAGGTCGGTGCTGCGGCGGCAGAAAAACGCCGAGGTGCGGCTGGACGAGGCGACGAGCGTGGACGTCGGCGCTCGGCAAGTCATGCTCGCGAGCGGCGGTAGTATGAAGTACGACTACCTGGTGATCGCTACCGGTGCGAATCACTCGTATTTTGGTCATGACGAGTGGGAGCGGCTGGCACCCGGACTCAAGAGCATCGAGGATGCAGTCGAGATCCGGCGCCGAGTGCTGCTCGCATTCGAGCGCGCGGAAGCAGAGCCGGATCCGGTATTGCGGCAGGCGTTGCTCAACTTTGTTATCGTGGGTGGCGGCCCCACGGGTGTCGAAGTCGCCGGTGCGCTGGCCGAAATCAAGCGGTATGTGCTCCGGCGCGACTTCCGGCGAATCGATCCGTCCGAGGCAATCGTGATCCTGGTTGAGGCCGGCAAGCGAATCCTGCCAAGTTATCCTGCCGAATTGAGTGAAAAGGCGAAGCGCAGCCTCCGGCGACTCGGCGTTGACGTCCGGACCGAGACGATGGTCACGAACATCAGCGACACGACCGTGACCGCCGCCGGCTGGACGATTCCGACGCGAACCGTCATCTGGGCTGCCGGCAACATCGCCAGCCCAATCCTCAGGACACTTGGGGTGCCGCTCGACCACCAGGGTCGAGTACTCGTCGCCGACGACTGCTCGATCCCGGCCCATCCGGAAGTCTTCGTCCTTGGCGACGCCGCGCATTATGAGCACGGGGACGAGGGGGTGCTCCCGGGCGTGAGCCCCGTTGCGATCCAGATGGGCGATTATGCGGCGCGCGCGATCCGGAGGGACCTGGCCGGTACCGCGAGCGGTCCGTCGCGCCAGCGGTTCCATTACTGGAACAAGGGACAGCTCGCCGTCATCGGCCGCGCACGCGCCGTCGCCGACATCGGGCGGTTCCATTTCGACGGTATCCTCGCATGGGCGATCTGGATCTTCGTCCACATCTTCTTCCTGATTGGCTTCCGGAACCGGGTGATCGTGCTGCTCGAGTGGGGAATTTCCTACCTCACCTATTCGCGAGGCGCACGGATCATCACGGGCGAGGTTCTGCCCGAGCGGGCGGCGGCGGGGCGCGGATCATGATCACCACCGAAGCCGTTCGTCAGCGCGCGCGCGAGCTCGGGTTCATCGCATGCGGCGTCACCGCCCCCGCGCCCAGCGCCCGCGGCGACCGGCTCGACGAGTGGCTGGCCCGCGGATACGCCGGTACCATGCGTTATCTCCACCGCCAGGCGCGGCGCCGGAAAGACCCGGCCGCAATTGTGCCTGACGCCCGCTCGATCGTGGTCGTACTCGACAACTACTACAATGAAGACACGGATGCGGACCGTGCGGCTCCGCGCGTCGCGAAGTACGCGCGCGGTGAGGACTACCACCACGTCACCATGCGCCGCCTCGACGAGCTCGGCGCGTGGCTCAGGGCCTCGGGCGCCACGGTCGCGCGGAGCTTCGCCGACGCTGGCCCCGTGCCGGAGCGCGAGCTGGCCGAGCGCGCCGGGCTCGGATGGATCGGCAAGAACACCATGCTCATCCGGCCCGGCACCGGTTCATTCTTTTTCATCGGCTCGGTATTTACCGATCTCGCGCTGGAGCCGGACGCGCCGTTCACGGCCGATCACTGCGGCACCTGCACCCGCTGCCTCGATGCCTGTCCCACCGGTGCGATTCTGGAGCCGAGGCTGCTGGACGCGACGCGGTGCATCTCGTACCTGACGATCGAGCAGAAAGGACCGATTCCCGAGGAGCTCGAAAGTCAGATGGACGGCTGGGCATTCGGCTGCGACATCTGCAACGACGTGTGCCCGTGGAATGTGCGGTTCGCGTCGCCCACGACGATCGCCGAGTATCAGCCGCAGCATCGGCTCGAAGCGGCGGGATCGGAGTATTTCGAGCGGATGGATGACGCGGACTTCGCGGAGCGATTTGGCGATACGCCGCTCGCGCGGCCGGGGCTCGCGGGAATGCGGCGAAATTTCCGTGCGGCGTTCGCGCCGGTTCAGCAGCCGTAGGCAGCCGCCGGCGGTGAATTTGAGCAGATTCGGCGGGCAATCCGAAGCAATCAGTATATATCGAAGGCACTCATCAGAATTCCGGGAGCCGATCATGTCCAAGCCCGCCGCGCCTGTGACGCCGGCCGAAGGCAGCGAAGGGATTACGGTCGTCCGCGCCAGCGGGATTTGCCGCGACTGGAACGGCATTCATTACCGCACCGGTCTCGCGGCAGCGAACGTCGGATCGAAGCAGCTGTCGATGAACGTCGCGACCATTCCGCCCGGCGGCGTGGCGTACGCGCACATTCACGTCGGCTTCGAGGTGATGCTCTACATTCTCGAGGGCCGCGTACGGCATGAGTACGGCGAGGGTCTCGCGAAAACGATCGACAACGAGGCGGGCGACTTCATCTACATCGAGCCGGGAGTGCCGCACGAGGTGTTCAACCTGAGCGACACCGACCCGGTCGTCGCGGTCGTCGCGCGTTCCGACGCGTCGGAGTGGGAGCACATCATCACGTACGATCGCGCGAGCGCACGATAGCGATGCAGAACCGGCGCCCGGGGTTCGCATGAGCTCGGCCGCCGTAGTCGTCGCAGGCGGCGGCGTGATCGGCGCGAGCGTAGCGTACCATCTCGCGGCGGCCGGACAGCGCGACGTGCTCGTGGTCGATGGTGCGCCGGGCCCGACCGGCGGCAGCACCGCCCGCGCGACCGGCGGGTTTCGCGCGCAGTACGGGACGGCGGTCAACGTGCGGCTCTCGCTGCTCGCCCGCGAGAAGCTGCGACAGTTCAAGGACGAGACTGGAACCGATCCGGGATATCAGGAGGCGGGCTATCTCTGGCTCGCGGCGAACGAGGCGGAGCTCGCGGTACTGCGCGAGGGTCAGGCGGTGCAGCACGCGGCGGGCCTGGCCGAGGCGCGCATGGTCTCGCTGGAGGATGTGCGGCACCTGAACCCGGCGCTCGATCTCACCGGCATCGCGGGCGGTGCCTACTGCCCGACCGACGGCTTCATCCGCCCGCTGCAGATCCTGAACGGCTACATCGCCGCCGGCGAGCGGCTCGGTGTCCGGTATTCGTGGGACACCGGGGTTACGCAAATTGTTCGCGATGAAACCGGGCGCATCGCATCGGTCGTCACCACGCGCGGGGAGATTTCCGCCGGCGCGGTAGTGAACGCGGCGGGCGCGTGGGCGGCGGCACTCGCGGCGATGGCCGGTGTCGAGCTGCCGGTGGTGCCGCTGCGCCGGCAGGTCGCCGCCACCGTGCCGTGCGACCGGCTGCCCCACTCGATGCCGATGACGATCTTTGCCGGCGACGGCTACCACCTTCGCGTGCGCGACGATCGCGTGCTGCTGCTCTGGCCCAATCCCGGTGCGAAGGATCCGTTTTCTTCCGATGTCGATGCGACGTGGCTCGACACGATCCGGAAAAAGACCGACGCCCGTGTCCCCGCGCTTCGCGACATCCCGATCGACGAATCCGCCTGCTGGGGCGGCCTCTACGAAATCTCTCCGGACAAGCACGCGATCCTCGGCCCCGCGCCGGACTGCCCCAATCTTTACCTGGTGAATGGCTCGTCCGGCCACGGCGTGATGCATGCGCCGGCCCTCGGGCAGCTGCTGGCGGAAATCATTTGCGAGGGCGCGGCACGCAGCATGGACGCGGCCGCGCTGAGCCCGGCACGGTTTGCCGAAGGCCGCCTCAACGCCGTGTCGGAGCTGCTGTGAAGATCGCGACGATTGGCGGCGGCCCGGCCGGCCTCTACTTCGCCATCCTGATGAAGAAGGCGAACCCCGCGCATGAGGTGACGGTGCTCGAGCGCAACGCACCGGACAACACCTTCGGCTGGGGCGTCGTCTTCTCCGACCAGACACTCGGCAACTTCCGCACGGCCGATCCAGAGAGCTTCGAGACAATTGCGGCCCACTTCGCGCGTTGGGACGATATCGATGTCCACTTCCGCGGCGAGACGATCACGTCCGGCGGCCACGGCTTCGTCGGCATCGCACGGCAGACGCTGCTCGACATCCTCCGCGAGCGCGCAGAGTCGCTCGGCGTCGATCTCCGGTTCCACTGCGACGTGAAGGATGACGACGATCTCGCGGCGCTGGGGCTGGCCGACGCGGATGTCATCGTGGCCGCCGACGGTGTGAACAGCGCGATTCGCCGGAAGTATGCCGCCGAGTTCCAGCCGGATCTCGATGTGCGAACGGCGCGCTACGTGTGGCTCGGCACGACGCGCCTGTTCGACGCGTTCACCTTCATCATCGTCGAGACACCGGCCGGCGTGATTCAGGCGCATGCGTATCGCTTCGACTCACTTCGCTCGACATTCATCGTCGAGTGCGACGAGCGCTCGTGGCGCGGCGCCGGGTTCGATCATATGGACATGGACGCCACCGTAGCCGCGTGCGAGGAGATGTTTGCCCCCTGGCTCCTCGGCGAACGGCTCGTGAGCAACGCCCCGCCGCACCAGCGCGCGCAGCCATGGGTGAGCTTCACGCGGGTAAAGTGCGAGCGGTGGCACACCGGGCGCGTCGTGCTGATCGGCGATGCGGCGCACACGGCGCATTTCTCGATCGGCTCCGGCACCAAGCTCGCGATGGAGGACGCCATCGCGCTGGCGCGCACGCTGAACGCCGACCCGGCGGTGGAGACGGCGCTCGAGACGTATCAGGCCGAGCGGAGCACCGAGGCGTTGCGCCTGCAGAACGCTGCGCGGAACTCGATGGAGTGGTTCGAGAACGTACGCCGATACGTGCATCTCGACCCGCCACAGTTCGCGTACAGCCTCCTGACACGAAGCCAGCGGGTGAGCCACGAGAATTTGCGGATACGCGATCAGGCGTATCTCGCTGGCGTGGAGCGGTGGTTCGCCGCCAGGGCGGAGGGCGGAAGGGTGGAAGGATGGACGGGCGGAAGTGTCGACACTGGCGCGATGCCGGCGCCGCCCCCGCTGTTCACACCATTTCGATTGCGGAAAATGACGCTGGCAAATCGCGTCGTAGTTTCGCCGATGGACATGTACTGTGCGGTGGATGGAACCCCGAACGACTTTCATATGGTCCATCTCGGTGCGCGCGCACTGGGAGGCGCGGCGCTGCTGATGACCGAGATGACGTGCGTCTCGCCCGAGGCGCGGATCACGCTCGGCTGCACCGGCATGTACCGGGATGAGCATGTAGCGGCGTGGGAGCGGATCACCCGGATGGTGCATGAGTGGAGCCCGGCCCACATCTGCCTGCAGCTGGGGCACAGCGGCGGCAAGGGCTCGACGCGGCTCATGTGGGAGGGAATGGACGAGCCGCTGCCGGAGGGCAACTGGCCGGTGATGGGGCCGTCGGCCGTGGCGTACAAGCCCGACATGCAGGTGCCGCGGGAGATGACGCGGGGCGACATGGAGCGCGTACGGGACGAGTTTGTCCGCGCGACGCGGCTGGCGGTCGACGCCGGGTTCGACATGCTCGAGCTGCACTGCGCACACGGTTATCTGCTGAGTGCGTTCATCACGCCGCTCAGCAACCGTCGCACCGACGAGTATGGCGGCACACTCGAGAACCGCGTGCGCTACCCCGTCGAAATCTTTTCCGCGATGCGCGCCGCGTGGCCCGCCGACCGGCCCATGTCCGTTCGCATCTCGGCGCATGACTGGGATGCGGGCGGCAACACCGATGCGGATGCCGTCGACGTCGCACGCGCCTTTTACGCCGCTGGCGCGGACATCATTCACGTATCGGCCGGCCAGACGTCCGCCACGGGCAAGCCGGTATATGGGCGCATGTATCAGACGCCGTTCAGCGACCGGATCCGGAACGAGGCCGGCATCCCCACAATCGCGGTCGGCAACATCACCGAGCCCGATCAGGTGAATGGCATCATCGCCGCCGGGCGAGCCGATCTCTGCGCCCTGGGCCGCCCGCATCTGGCGGACCCGCAGTGGACCCTTCGCGCCGCGGCCGAGCTCGGGTTTGCCGGCCAGCCGTGGCCGGTGCAATATCTGATGGGCAAGCAGCAGCTCGAGCGCAACCTTCAGCGCGCAAAGGCACCATGATCACGCAGGGCGCGTATCTCCAGGGGCGGCACGCGGTAGTGACCGGCGGCGGCCGGGGTATCGGCATCGCCATCACCGGAGCGCTCGCTGCACTTGGCGCGCGCGTGACGCTGATGGGACGCGACATGGAGGGGCTGCAACGGCACGCCGCGTCACTGCAATCAGCGCATGGCTCGGAAGCGTTCGCTGTTTCCTGCGACGTGACGGATTCCGATTCGGTGAGTGCGGCGTTCAAGGCGGCACATGCGCGATTCGGCGATGCCCACGTGCTCGTGAACAACGCCGGGCAGGCAGAGAGCGCCGCGTTCGGCGAGACGACGCGGGAGATCTGGGACCGCATGCTCGCCGTCAATCTCACCGGCCAGTATCTCTGCATTCACGAGGTGCTGCCGGCAATGCTGCGCGTGCGAGCCGGCCGGATCATCAATCTTGCGTCGACTGCCGGTCTCAAGGGATACACCAAGACTGCGGCGTACTGCGCATCGAAGCACGGTGTCGTAGGTCTCACGCGCGCGCTCGCCATCGAAACCGCAAAGCACGGCATCACGGTGAATGCGGTCTGTCCGGGGTACACCGACACCGACATGGCGAGCATGGCGGTGAAGAATGTGATGGACGCGCTCGGCAAGAGCGAAGACGAAGCACGGCAGATGGTGATTCGCACGATTCCTCGCGGCAGCATCATTCAGCCGGACGAGGTGGCGCACGCGGTCGCGTGGCTCTGCTCGCCGGATGCGGCGGCTATCACCGGCCAGGCGATTGCGGTCGCCGGCGGCGAGGTAATGTGAGCGGCGACGCGCAGACGCTCTCGCCGAAGCATTTCGGTTGGGCTGTCGCGGAGCGCGTCGCGACCATCACGCTGGACCGGCCGGAGCGGAAGAATCCGCTCACGTTCGATTCGTATGGCGAGCTGGTGGACACTTTCCGCCGTTTGCCGGAGATGCCGCAGGTGCGAGCGGTGGTGATTACCGGCGCCGGCGGAAATTTTTCGTCCGGTGGCGACGTGCACGAGATCATCGGTCCGCTGGTACGGCTCAAGGAGGCGGGGCGCGCTGAGAGCCTTCTCGCGTTCACACGACTCACCGGCGAGCTCGTCCGCACGATGCGCGCCTGCCCGCAGCCGATCATCGCGGCGGTCGATGGGATCTGCGCCGGCGCCGGCGCGATCATCGCAATGGCATCGGACCTCCGCATCGGGACGGCGCGGAGCAAGGTGGGTTTTCTCTTCGTGCGCGTGGGGCTCTCCGGCGCCGATATGGGCGCTTGCGCCATACTCCCGCGCATCATCGGGCAGGGCCGCGCGAGCGAGTTGCTCTACACCGGGCGTTTCATGCCCGGCGAAGAGGCTGAGCGCTGGGGCTTCTACAACCGGATCTCGACGCCAGAAACGATACTCGGCGACGCGCAGGCGCTGGCGGCGGAGCTCGCGCGGGGGCCGACGCGTGCGCACGCAATGACCAAGCGCATGCTGCACGAGGAGTGGAACATGGGCGTCGACGAAGCGATCGCCGCCGAGGCGGTGGCGCAGGCCGAGTGCATGGGAACTGAGGACTTTGCACGTGCATACCGCGCGTTCGCGGCTAAAGAGACGCCAGTGTTCGAAGGCGACTGATGGCTGACCGGAGCTTCCTCGCCTGGCCGTTCTTCGACGATGAGCACCGGCGGCTCGCCGATGAGGTCGATGCGTGGGCTGGGCGTGAGCTCGCCACGGCGGAACCCGTCGCCCATGCGGGTGGTACGGCGCTGGACGATCTCTGCCGCGAAACCGTGCAGAAGCTCGGCAAGGCAGGATGGCTCCGCTACACCGTGCCTCGCGCCTACGGCGGTGTGCGCGAACGTCTCGATGTCCGGTCACTCTGCATCATCCGCGAAACGCTGGCCCGCCACGCGCCGCTCGCGGATTTTGCTTTTGCGCTGCAGGGACTCGGCATCGGGCCGGTGACGCTCTACGGCACCGCCGCAACGCGCTCGGCGTACCTGCGCGGCGTGTCGGAAGGGCGGCGCATCGCGGCGTTCGCGCTGTCCGAGCGCGACGCAGGATCCGATGTCGCGCGGATGCAAACGACGGCGCGGCGCGACGGTGCCGGGTATGTGATCGATGGCGAAAAGACCTGGATTTCCAACGCAGGCATTGCCGACCACTACGTCGTCTTCTGTCGGATGCCCGACGAAGGCGAGCGCGCGTTCGGCGCGTTCATCGTCGATGCCACCAACCCCGGGTTGAGCGTGACCGGTCGGATCGAGACGATGTCGCCCCACCCGCTCGGCACGATCGTGCTGGCGGAGTGCCGAGTGGCGGCCGATGCGTCGATCGGCGAGCCTGGCAAGGGACTTCGCGTCGCGCTCGGCACGCTCGACGTGTTTCGCTCGACCGTGGGCGCCGCGGCACTTGGCTTTGCGCGCCGCGCGCTCGACGAAGCACTGTCCCACGTGCGGCGCCGCGAGGCCTTCGGCGGCACGTTGTCCGACCTCCAGCTCGTGCAGGCGCATCTGGCGGACATGGCGGTGGCGATCGATACGAGCGCGCTGCTGGTGTATCGCGCCGCGTGGACCAGGGACAGCGGGGCTGATCGCATTACGCGCGAGGCGGCGATGGCCAAGCTGCACGCGACGGAGATGGCGCAGACCGTGATCGACAACGCAATTCAGCTCATGGGCGGGCTTGGCGTGGTTGCGGGTTCGCCGGTCGAGCGGCTGTACCGGGAGATCAGGGCGCTCCGGATCTACGAGGGCGCGAGCGACATTCAGCGGCTTGTCATCGCGGGTACCATGCTGAACGCAGGCGGGCCTGCGTGACCATCGACCCGTTCTGCCGGAACGCGCTCCCGCCACGCGACCTCTGGCCGGAGATGCGATACGATACGCTGCCCGAGCTGGCCGCGTACCCCGAGCGTCTCAACTGCGCAGTCGAGCTGCTGGATCGCGCCGTGGAACGCGGGTGGGGCGAGCGAACTGCGCTGGTGACCGCGGACACGCGCTGGACCTACCGCGAGCTTCTCGAGGCAGCGAACCGCATCGCTCACGTGCTCGTGGACGAGATGGACCTGGTGGCCGGCGGACGCGTGCTGCTCCGCGGTCCCAACAATCCGATGCTCGTCGCCTGCTGGTTCGCCGTGCTCAAGGCGGGCGGCGTGGTCGTTTGCACGATGCCGCTGCTCCGGGTGCGTGAGCTCACGTTCACCGCCGACAAGGCGGAGATCACGCTCGCGCTGACCGACACGCGCGTCGCGCCCGATTGCGAAACGGCGATGGCCACTCGCGGTGACGGGACGCCCCGCCACGCGCGTGTGGTTCACTACGGCGCGCCGGACGCGCCTGGCTCGCTCGAGCAATTGATGCGCGGCAAGCCGGCTGCCTTCGACAATGCCGATACCAGCGCCGACGACACTGCGCTGATCGCTTTCACGTCGGGCACCACTGGCCAGGGCAAAGGGACGATGCACTTTCACCGGGATGTGCTCGCGATCTGCGACTGCTTCCCGAAGTACGTGCTGCATCCCGAGGCGGACGACATCTTCATCGGATCGCCCCCGCTGGCGTTCACCTTCGGACTCGGCGGGCTGGTGCTCTTTCCGATGCGGGTGGGCGCCACCGGCGTGCTGCTCGAGCAGGGCACGCCGCCCAATCTCGTCAAGGCGATCGGCGACTACGGCGCCACCATCTGCCTCACCGCTCCGACTGCGTACCGCGCCATGTGCGGCATGCTCGGCTCGCATGACGTGTCGACGCTCAAGAAGTGCGTCTCCGCCGGCGAGACGCTGCCGCGCGCGACGTTCGATGCGTGGGAAGCGGCGACCGGCATCCGGATCGTAGATGGCATCGGCGCGACCGAGATGCTGCACATCTTCATCAGCGCCGCGGGGGAGGACATTCGGCCGGGTGCGACGGGGCGTCCGGTGCCAGGGTACGAAGTGCGGTTGGTCGATGATAAAGGCGCCGAGGTGCCGGCCGGCGACATCGGACGGCTGGCCGTGCGCGGTCCGACTGGCTGCCGCTATCTGGACGACATCGAGCGCCAGCGTGGGTACGTGCAGAACGGCTGGAACGTCACCGGTGATTCTTACCGCAGGGACGCCGATGGTTACTACTGGTATCAGGCGCGGACCGACGATCTGATCGTTTCGTCCGGCTACAACATCTCGGGGCCCGAAGTCGAGAGCGCGCTGCTGTTGCATCCGGCGGTGCAGGAGTGCGGCGTGGTGGGCGTGCCGCACGAAGCGCGCGGGCAGATCGTGAAGGCATTCGTGGTGCTCAGGCCGGGTGCCGTGCCGTGCGCCGCTCTCGTGAAGGAGATGCAGGACTTCGTGAAATCCGAAATTGCGCCGTACAAGTATCCGCGGGCGCTCGAGTTCGTGCCATCGCTGCCGCGGACCGACACCGGCAAGCTGCAGCGATTCCGGCTGCGGGAGGCGGGCGCATGACCGATCTGTTTTCCAGGCTTCGTCCGGAAGGGTGGCCGGTGCCGAGTGGCTATTCGGATGGGATCAATGCGTCGGGCCGCATGGTCGTCGTGTCCGGGCAGGTGGGTTGGGATCCGGAGACGAGTGTGTTTGCGTCGGACAATCTGGTGGAACAGACCGCCCAGGCATTACGCAACATCGTTGCGGTGCTCGCATCGGGCGGCGCGGAGCCGCGCCATCTGGTCCGCCTCACCTGGTACGTGGTGGATCGCGCCGAGTACATCGCGGCGCGGAAAGCCATCGGTGAAGCGTACCGCACGATTCTCGGATTGCACTACCCGGCAATGTCGCTCGTCGTCGTAGCTGGGCTGCTCGAGGAGCGTGCGCGGGTAGAGATCGAGGCGACTGCGGTCGTGCCCGGATGACACTGGCGCCGCAGTCGGCACACGATCCGGTGATCGTCGCGGCGATCCGGACACCGGTCGGCCGGTACGGCGGCGCGCTCGCGCGCGTCCGCCCCGACGATCTCGCGGCGGGGGTCATTCGCGCGCTGGTCGAGCGGACAGGCATCGATCCCGCCACCATCGACGATGTGATTCTGGGCTGCACCAACCAGGCGGGCGAAGATTCGCGCAACGTCGCGCGGATGGCGGCGCTGCTCGCCGGGCTTCCGGTCGAGGTGCCCGGTCAGACGGTGAACCGGCTCTGCGGCTCGGGACTGCAGGCGATTGCCAGCGCGGCGCAGGCAATCCGCGCGGGCGAGGGCGACTGTTTCATCGCGGGCGGAGTGGAGAGCATGTCGCGCGCGCCCTGGGTCACGCTCAAGCCGGACGCGGCATTTGCGCGCGGCGCACCGGCGGTTGCCGACTCGACGATCGGCTGGCGCTTCACCAATCCGCGCTTCCCGGCCGAGTGGACGATCTCGATGGGTGAGACGGCGGAAGAAGTCGCCGCGCGCTATCGCATTTCTCGCAGCGACCAGGACGCATTTGCGCTCGAGAGCCAGCGTCGCACAGCGCACGCCTTTGCCGAGGGGCGGTTTGCCGACGAGATCGTCCCCGTCATGGTGACAGATCGCAAGGGACACACCACGACGGTCGAGCACGACGAGCATCCCCGGCCGGACACGTCGGCGGAGCAGCTGGAGGCCATGCGGCCGGCGTTCCGGCAACAGGGTGGAACGGTCACGGCCGGCTCATCGAGTGGCATCAACGA
>JBDTQV010000019.1:0-14680 GCA_039932015.1 Gemmatimonadota bacterium
TGGTCTGCCCCTCGAACTGCGGCTCGCGCACCTTCACGTGCATGACGCAGGTCAGGCCCTCGCGGATGTCGTCGCCCGAAAGCGTGAAGTTGTCCTTCTTGAGCGCGTTATTCTTCTTCGCGATGTCGTTGATCGTACGGGTGAGCGCGCTCTTGAAGCCGGTGAGATGCGTCCCGCCTTCGTGCGTGTTGATGTTGTTCACGAAGGTGAAGGTGTTCTCGTTGTACCCCTCTTCGTACTGCAGCGCGATATCCACGTCCACATCGTCGCGCGTGGCGGAGAAGGCCACCGGCTTTGGGTGCGTCGGCTTCTTGTTGCGGTTGAGCCACTGCACGAATTCGACGAGACCGCCTTTTGCGAAGAACGTCTCGATCTTGGGCGGATCCTCACGCTCGTCGGTGAGGATGATCGTGATGCCCTTGTTGAGGTAGGCGAGCTGGCGCAGCCGGTCGGCGAGGGTCGAGTAGTGGTACTCGAGCACGGTGAAAATCTCGGGATCCGGCTTGAACGTGACCGTGGTGCCCGTCGTCCGCGTCTTCCCGATCACGTTGAGCTTCTTCGTCGTCTTGCCGCGGACGAACTGCATCTGGTGACGGCTGCCGTCGCGATCGACGATCACCTCGAGGCGCTCGCTCAGCGCGTTCACCACCGACACGCCGACGCCGTGCAGGCCGCCGGACACCTTGTAGGATTCCTTGTCGAACTTGCCGCCGGCGTGCAGGACCGTGAGCGCGAGCTCGACGCCCGGGATCTTTTCGGTCGCGTGCATGTCGGTGGGGATGCCGCGGCCGTTGTCGGTCACGGTAATCGAGTTGTCCGCGTGGATCGTGACGGTGATCTTGTCGCAGAACCCGGCGAGCGCCTCGTCGATCGAGTTGTCCACCACTTCATAGACGAGGTGGTGCAGCCCGTTCTCGGACGTCGAGCCGATGTACATGCCCGGGCGCTTTCGAACGGCCTCGAGGCCTTTCAGCACCTGGATCGAATTGGCCTTGTAGTCCGGATTGGCGGTTGCGCTCATCGTGTGCCCGTCCCTCGGTTGCTGCGTTTGCTCACGGGCGCCGGTTCAATGGACCGGCGACCCAGCGAATTTCCTTCACGCGCCCGCTGCGGCCTTCATTCAGCAGGCGAAGAATCTTTGGCGTCATGAGGCTCAGCTCGGTGGCCCACGGCGCCGTGGCGACGCGGACGCGGAGCACGCCGTCCGGCGTGACCGCTTCCGGTTCCGTGACCGCGGCGATCTGCGGGCCGACCAGCTTGGCCCACTCGCCGACGATGCCCGCCTGCTGCACTCGGCGCGTCAGCCCCTTCTGCTTGAGAAGGCTCGCGAGCGCATCGGCTATGCTGGTGGGCGGACGCTTGTCTCTCATCGGGCACTCTCCACGCGGCCGGCGCTCACAGTCCACACCGGCAGGCCCATGGTGTCGGGTAGCTCGTCCGCGCGTGGCGCGGTGACGAAGACTTGCCGGAGATCCGGCCGGACCAGACGATCGGCGAGCCGGCGCTGCCGGCCCGCATCGAGCTCGGCAAATACGTCGTCCAGCAGCAGCGCCGGTTCGGTGCCGCGGGCATGGGTCAGGGTTTCGAGCTCCACCAGCTTCAGCGCGATGGCGGCGCTCCGCTGCTGCCCGGTGCTCCCGAAGGTGCGGAGCTCGCGACCGCCGACATCGAGCCGGAGATCGTCGCGGTGTGGCCCCACCGTCGACATGCCGCGCCCGCGGTCCCGCGGAAGTGCCGCCGCGAGCGCGTCGGGCCATGCGTCCGCATCGGCCAACTCGGCGTTGCCGCGATAGGTAAGCGTGGCCGCGCTCGTTTCGCCCAGGTCGTCCAGCTCAGCGGAGAACTGGGCCGACGCACGCCCGGTCCATTCGCGGCGTGCCCGCACAATGGCGGCGCCCGCTCGCGCGAGAGGAAGGTCGAACGCCTGCACCAACTCGACGCGATTCTGCCGGAGCGCGCTGTTGCGCTGAGCCAGTGCAGCGCGGTAGCGGCTGAGGGCTGTCAGGTACTCGCGGTCGGCCAGGGCGAGCATCCGATCGAGGTACTGGCGCCGGGCCGCCGCGGCGCCGGCAGCCAGCGCCACATCGGCCGGCAGAAACGCTACCGCGACCCAGTGCCCCAGCGCATCGGCCAATCGAGCGACGTCGGCACCGCCGACTGTCACCCGCTTGCGGCGCCCGGCGATCTGCCATGTCGCCGCCGTCTCACAGCCGCTGCCCGCGACCCACGCCGCCACATGGAACCCGGGCCCGCCAAACCCCGACACCTCGGCATCCGATGCACCATGCAACGAGCGGAACAGCACCGGGTAGTAGATCGCCTCCAGCAGATTCGTCTTGCCCTGACCATTGCTGCCCATGATCGCAACGCCCGGCGCAGGCAGTTCACGGTCCAGATCGGAGAGATTTCTGAAGCCACGCGCCACGAGGCGCTCGAGCCGCACTAGCGCTTGACGAAGATGGTTCTGATGGCGGTGTCGCCGCGATTACCCAGCCGGTCGGTGCCGAAGACGAACAGAATGATCGTCTTGCCGTCGAGACCAGCCGTATTTATGCCAAAGCCGAATCGTACCGTGTCCTTCGGGCCGACGAATGGAGGGATCGATTCGTTGGCGCCAAGGAGCACGAAGTACAGGCTGTCCACGCCATCGGGATCGAACGCCTTGCCGGCGATACGAGCCTGCGGACCCGGCGGAACGGTCGTATCGGCCTTCAACGGCTGATCGATGAATACGACCGGACCCGTGCCGGAATTTTCCGGAGCGAACGTGAGGCGCTCGCGATCAGAGCAGCCGGCAATCGCGGTGATGAGCGTGAGCCCAGCCGCGAGCGGTCCAAACCCTTTCCGGACCGCCCGTTGCATCGCGCCATGCCCCTCTGTTTGCATGCTGGAAAATAGCAGGATTACCCTCTGAGTTGCAGGGTGTCAACGCCCCGAAAACGTTGCCTTTCGCCGGGCCAGAAAGGCCGCTGTGCCCTCCTGCATATCGGCCGTGGCGGAGAGGAGACCGAAGTGATTTGCTTCGAGGAGGAGGCCGTCGTCGAGCGACATCTCGAGACCCGCATCCACCGCCTCGATCACGAAGCGTACGGCGAGCGGGCCATTATCCAGAATGGTCCGCAGCAGCGCTTCGGCCTCAGCGAGCAGACGATCGGCCGGGACCACACGATTGACGAGTCCGATGCGATGGGCTTCCGTGGCATCGATCATTTCACCGGTGAGCAGCAGCTCGAGCGCGCGGCCTTTGCCCACGAGGCGGGGCAGGCGCACGGTGCCGCCATAGCCGGGACCGATCCCAAGCTTGACCTCCGGTTGGCCAAAACGCGCGCCTTCACTCGCGATGCGCAGGTGACACGCCATCGCGAGCTCGCAGCCGCCGCCGAGCGCAAACCCATTCACGGCGGCGATAACCGGTTTGCCGCACCGCTCCAGGCGGCGAAATACCAGCTGGCCGGCGCGTGCCCGCGCCTTGCCTTCCACCGGTCCCTGGGATGCGAGCTCGCTGATGTCGGCGCCGGCCACGAACGCCTTCGGACCGGCGCCCGTGATCAGGACGCCGCGGATGGCCTCGTCGGACTCGACTCGGCCGACCAGATCGCCCAGCTCGCTGATGACGGTCGCGTTGAGCGCATTGAGCTTATCCGGCCGATTGATGGTCACCCGCGCAATGCCGTCGGAGATCTCGAGGAGAAGCGTCGAATAGGCCATGACCGTCTGCGGTAGAGGGGAAGCAGGATACCTCCACACAAGATATCGGCTCCGCGACCCGGCGGCGCGTCGCCATGCAGCATGGCCCGTTGCTCGATTCAGCGGATGACCGGCAGCGGTCTCGTCGAAGAGACCGCCGGGCGCCTCCGCCATGACGGCTCGGAACGGCGGTGCTACTATCGCCTGACGTCGTTCGGGCGCCGGGTGCTCGAGCGCGAGCTGGATCGCCTGGCTGCGGTAGTCGACGCGGCTCGGCGCAAGCAGCTCCTCCCCGCGCCGGGTACCGAATGAGCGATCATCCGCGCGCGAGCGGCTTCTCGCGTCCGAGGACATCGCACGGTTCATCGATGACCGGCGCCAGGACGCGCGGTTCGCGAATCGGCCGTTCAGCGGCACCCGGTCCTACATCATCGCTCCGTATACGACGTAGATTGGCTCATGAGCGCCATTCTGGCCCTCGACCAGGGGACAACCGGCTCGACCGCGCTCGTGCTCGGACGCGACGGTCGCGTGCTCGCGTCCGCCTATCGGGAACTCGCCCAGCATTATCCTGAGCCGGGTTGGGTGGAGCACGATGCCGAAGAGATTTTCCGGATCACCGTCGACGCGGCGCGGGAAGCGCTGGCGCGCACAACGGTGGTGCCCGCCGGCATTGGCATCACGAACCAGCGGGAAACGGTGCTCATCTGGGACCGGGCGTCACTGGCGCCGTTGTCGCCAGCCATTGTGTGGCAGGACCGGCGTACGAGCGCGCGCTGCCGCGAGCTCAGGGATGACGGTCGTGAGCCGATGCTTCGCGCGCGTACCGGGCTCGTCGCAGATCCGTATTTCTCCGCCACCAAGCTCGAGTGGCTGCTGCGCGACCCGGTGCTCCGCTGGCGAGCCGAGACGGGCGAGCTGGCCGCGGGGACCATCGACAGCTGGCTCATTGCGCGGCTGACCGGAGGCCGCGTGCACGTGACCGATCACACCAACGCGTCACGCACGCTGCTCTACTCGCTCGCCTCGCGCGAGTGGGATCCGGAGTTGCTCGAGCTCTTCTCGATTCCGCGGCTGCTCCTGCCCACGATCGTGCCGTCGAGCGGCGTCGCAGGCTTCTCGGACCCGGAGCATCTGGGACGCGTGCTCCCGATTGCGGGGATCGCCGGCGACCAGCAGGCAGCGCTCTTCGGCCAGGGGTGCGTTCGGCCGGGCATGGCGAAGAACACGTACGGCACCGGCGCGTTCCTGCTGCAGCATGCCGGGATGCGTCCGCCCGTACCGGGCGCGGGATTACTCGCGACAATGGCATGCGACGAGCGCGGCGGCCCGGCGTATGCGCTTGAAGGCAGCGTGTTCATCGCCGGGGCCGCCGTGCAGTGGCTTCGGGATGGTCTTGGTGTGATCGAGCGCTCGGCCGATTCCGAGGCGCTCGCGCGCTCGGTGCCGGATACCGGCGGCGTGTCCTTCGTGCCGGCGTTCGTGGGTCTCGGGACGCCGCACTGGGAACCGGCGGCACGCGGCACGATCACCGGACTCACGCGCGGTACGACGCGGGCGCACCTGGTGCGCGCGGCGCTCGAGGCGATGGCTTTCGGTACCGCCGAGTTGCTCGGCGCCATGTGCGAGGGAACCGGCGCGGCGAGCGAATGTCTCCGCGTCGACGGAGGGGCCTCGGCCAACGACTGGCTAATGCAGTTTCAGGCGGACGTGCTCGGTGTCCCGGTCGAGCGGCCCGATATCATCGAGACGACGGCAGTCGGCGCGGCGGGGCTCGCGGGGCTCGCACTCGGGGTGTGGACGGATATTGAAGATTTCACTGCGGCACGGACGTTTCGGCGATTCATGCCTGCGGGTGCAGAACTGCGCGCCGCGCGGACTGCGGAGTGGCGGCGCGCGGTGCGTGCGGCGATCGCATGGGCGCGGGACTCGCCGCCCATACAAGCGGACTAACGAATCACGCCGCTACCCCGGTGCCGCATTGCTCGCAGAAGCGTCCGTCGGCCGGAACCGCGGCACCGCAGCGCGAGCAGTCGTACGCGCTGGCTATGCGCACGCCGCAGGTCGAGCAGAATGCTGCGTCTGCTTCCGGACGAGGCCCGCAGGTGGCGCACATAGGCGTCCCGCCGGCAAGGCTGCGCGTACGTGCCGCGATCAGCGCCTCGATGTCAGATCCGGCCGCCGTCGCCTCGTCTGCGCGGAGCGCGTCAAGCGCCTCGCCGGTGTAACGAGCCTTGAGGTATGCGTAATCGATGTCGGACAATTTGCCGGTTTCGCGGTCGAACTCGATTTCCTTCAGCGCCGCGATCGCCACCCCGCGCCGGGTCTCTTCCGGATCCGGCGGAACGTAGATGCTGGGCCGTGGAGCGCCGGGCCGGACCAGCGGCTGCAGTACCAGCCAGATAATCGCGACGCCGAGCAGTGCGGCGGCGACGGCTTCCCAGATCATCCGCCTTCGCCTTCGGCCATCGCGGCGCGGAGCCGCTCGAGCTCTTCCGGCGTTGCATGCACTTCCACCGGAATCAGCTCGGCCCCGGTCCGGACCCGCCGCCGCGAGAGAATCCAGAGCATGATCGATCCGGCCGCCGCGACGAGCGTGCCTGGGAGCAGATAGCCGGCGAGGTTGAACCCCTGGGGTTTGGGCGCCATGAGCGCCTGTTCGCCGTACTTCGCGACGAACGCGTCGATGATCTGCTGGCCGTTCATGCCACCGGCCTGCAGCGCGAGCACTTCGCGGTGGAGTTCCGGCGAATAGGTGCACGAGAAGTCGGTGGTGCGGCAGGTGTAGACGTCGAGCGTGCATCCGCAGGTGCAGCGCAGCCGCTTCTCGATCGACTGGATCGCGGCGTCGTTATCGCCGCTAGTCGTCGGCGCCTGCGCGCGTCCTGCGGCGCCGGGATCGCCCAGCATGCCGGTGGGGCCGGAGCCGGCCAGTGGGCTCTGGGCCTGAGCGCTCGCGCGGCGCGCCGCGAAGATCGCGCCGGCCACGACCGCGGTGCCGCGAAACAAAAACGTTCGGCGTGAAGTCACGAGTTGCTCGTTCACGATGGTTCTCCCGCTCCAACCAGCGTAACGCCGTAACCGGCCTGCGTGCGCCGGGCCGGTGCCGGCATGGGGCTGCCATCACCGGGCCACATGGTGATCATCCCGCCGAACACGAGCACGAACCCGCCAAACCAGATCCACCAGACGAGCGGGTTGATGGTGAAACGGTAGACTGCCTCCTCGGTGCCGTTCACCGATCCTGCGTAGACGATGTAGAGATCCTCGCGGAGTCCGCTTCGAATCGCCACTTCGGTCGACGGCTCGAACGACGGGACTTCTGCACCGTTCTCCGTGGTGAAATGCTGGCGCTTCTCCGACGTCATGACGCCTTCGGGCTTGCCGTCGCGCGCGACCTCCACCGTCGCCGCGCTCACGATCCGGTTGAGCGCCTTGTATTGCGAGATGCCGACGTGGGTAAACCGGTAGGTGTGCCCGTACGGGCTCTTGAGCTCGACCGATTGTCCGGGCTTGAGTGTCGCCTCGCGCTCGCGCTTGAACGCCATCCCGGTGAAGCCGACGAAGTAGATCAGCATTCCGACATGCACGATGTAGCCGCCGTACCGGCGCCGGTTACGGCCAACCAGCCGCACGACGGCGAGCGGGAGCGACTCGCCGTGGATGCGCCGCCGGGCGCGCGTGCCGCGAAAGAACTCCTGGGAGACGGTGCCCGCGACGAAGCCGGTAAGCGCGAGCGCCAGCATCGCGTAACCGTCGCGCATGCCCAAGGCGAACAGGATGATGGCCGTCGCGACGCCCGCCCCCACCGGCCAGATGAACTGCCGGCGCAGATTGCTCGTCGACGCCTTGCGCCATGCGATCAGCGGCCCGATGCCGGTGAGCGCCAGCAGCAGCAGGCCGAGCGGGATGTTGACGCGATTGAAGAACGGCGGTCCCACCGTGATCTTGGTGCCGCGCACCAGCTCGCTCAGAATCGGAAAGAGCGTTCCCCAGAGCACGCTGAACGCGATGCCGAGGAAGAGCAGATTGTTGAAGAGAAAGGCGGCCTCCCGGCTCACCATCGACTCGAGCTTCGCATCGGCTTCGAGCAGGTGCCACCGGGTGTAGAGCAGGGTGAACCCGAATGCGCCGGCGATGATGAGGAAGGCGAGAAAGAAGTAGCCGACGTTCGACTGGGTGAAGCTGTGCACGCTCGCGATCACGCCGGAACGCGTGATGAAGGTGCCGAAGATGCTCAGCATGAACGTGCCGACGATCAGCCCCAGGTTCCAGCGCTTGAGCATGCCGCGCTTTTCCTGGATCATCACCGAGTGGAGGAACGCGGTCATGGTGAGCCACGGCAGCAGGCTCGCGTTCTCCACCGGATCCCATGCCCAGTAGCCGCCCCAGCCGAGCTCGACGTACGCCCACCACATGCCCAGCGTGATGCCGATCGAGAGAAAGAGCCACGACACGATCGTCCACTTGCGGATCGCGTGGATCCAGCCGGTATCGAGCTTTCGCGAGAGCAGTGCCGCGATCGCGAAGGCGAACGGAATGGTGATGCTGATATAGCCGAGATACAGCATTGGCGGGTGAATCGTCATCCCGACGTTCTGCAGCTGCGGATTCAGGCCGCGGCCGTCGAACGGAGTCACCGCCATGCGTTCAAACGGATTCGCCGCGAAGAGCATCACGCTCAGGAAGAACGCCACGACCGCCGACGTCACCGCCGCGACGTACGGTAACAGCGCCGCATAGCGGCGGCTGCTCAGCGCCTGTGCCGCCGCCGCAAAGATCGAGAGTACCAGCGCCCAGAACAGCAGCGAGCCCTTCTGGCCGGCCCAGAATGCGGACAGCACGTAATACGTCGGGAGATTTCGGGATGTGTACGCCCAGACGTACTCGACGTTGAAATCATGGGTGATGAGGGCTTTCCAGAGGCACGCGGCGGCCACCAGGAGCGCGGCGCAGATTCCGTAGACGGCACGGATTACCGAGGTGCTGAGGTCGGGCCGGCCGCGCCAGCGTCCGGAAAATCCCACCACGGCACACCAGATGCCGAGGAGGAACGCGGTCCAGAGCGCGAATTGTCCGAGGAGCGTCACTGGCTATACCTTGGCGCCTGGGGCGGCGGCTTCGTAGCGCGAGCCGCACTTGGCGAGCACGTCGGTCGCGTGAAATATGCCGTCCCGCCCGAGGCGGCCTTCGACGACGACTTCGATGTCGCTGGCGTCGGTGAAGGTATCCGGCACCAGGCCGCGATACTCAACCGGATATTCCTGTCGCCCATCCGAGACCTTGAATGCGATTTCGCGAGATGCCGGATCGCGCCGGACCGAGCCGGGCACCACCTTCGCGCCGATCTTGAGTCCGACGTTGTAGAACGTCGGATCGGCTTTCGTCTTCGTGGCGAGCTCGGTGGGCGTGAGGAAATAGACGCCGGTTTCCTTGACGCCTTCGGCGATGAGGAACGCGACGCTCGCGACGATAATGGCTGCGCCGGCGAGGAATTTCGTGCCTGCCTTCATAGATGCGGCTCCGCGAAGGGACGAACGATGGTCAATAATACTGCGTCACGGGGTCTCACGTCAGTTCCGCGCGCCGGCCCCGACGGCTGCCTTTGTCGCCTGCGCGCGCTGGCGCATGTCATCC
Source organism: Gemmatimonadota bacterium (assembly GCA_039932015.1). Taxonomy (GTDB): domain Bacteria; phylum Gemmatimonadota; class Gemmatimonadetes; order Gemmatimonadales; family GWC2-71-9; genus JAICUF01. Next base: position 9,325 of record JBDTQV010000019.1, read on the forward strand.
ATGATCATCGTGTGCGCCGCATACTCGGGCCGTGCCGCGGCCATTTCCGCGTCGTAGTGGTTGGCAAAGGCGGTGTACGCGGCATTCATCGCCTTGTCGTCGTGCTGCCAGCGCGCGACGGTGGCCTGCACGATGTAGCCGAAGAGGTGACCCGGGCTCATGGTCGCGATGCTGTCGCCCAAGGCACTCGCGCCGGCGATGTCGCCGGTATGCAGGCGGAGCAGCGCGGCGTGATACCGCGCATCGGCGTCGATGGTATCGAGCTGCTGGTAGGCGAGGAGCGCCATCGGCGCGAAGCGCGCGACGGTCACGGTGTCACCCGATTCGGACGCGCGCATGCTGCGCTCGTAGAGGCGGTCGAAGCGCTCGCGCGGCGACATGTTGCTGATATCCGGCGGAATTCCGGCCGGCGTGGCATCCGGCGTGGCGACGAACGGGCCCGCGGGTGGCGCGGCCGATCCGCTGCGGGCGAGGACCACGATCGCGATCACGAGCGCGAGGACGGCCGCGCCCGCGATGGCCCATGCGGTGACCGGCGCCTGGCGCGCCGTTCGCGCGGGCGCGGTCGGCGTTGCTGCCGCACCGCATCCGGAGCAGAATCGCGCGCTGGGCGTCAGGGGGGCGCCGCACGCGGAGCAGTATGTCGGACTTCGCGTCATGCATGGCTCCGGGTCTGATGACCGCACTTCAGCTTCATGAATGGAGAGTCCAGCGCGAGCCGACGAGTGCCGGGTGAACTTTGCGTAAAGGTGTGTTAGGGGTTGTCCGGGAAGCGCACGGCCAATCGTCGCTGCAATGTAACGGACGCGCGCGCTGGAACATGAAGATTTAATGAAGGCCAAGTTGTGAAATACAAAGGCCTTGCGGGTTGAGCATAGTCGTCATAACTACTTATCACAACAATTCAGTGGGGCGGGTATGCCAATGCGTCGTCCATCGGTTCGACCGGGAGCGGTATTCGCGTTGCTTGCGACTGCTCTGCTGCTGGCAGGCTGCTCGTCCGACAAGATCGTCTATCGGGACCGCGCGCCGTTCAACGCGCCGCCCGACAGTCTCAATGGGTTCCTCGGCCTGTTCACGGTCGCAACCAATCAGACCACCTGCGGCAACTGTCACGTGGGACACCAGCGCGACTGGAAGTCCTCACGGCACGCGGGCGCGTTCGCGACACTGGTCAACTCGGGGCACGCCGCGCCGGCCTGCTATGGTTGCCACACGGTCAGCGAGCGCGGCAACATCGCGGTGGCTCCGGCCGGGTGGAACCGCGTTGCCGATTCCGCCTATCACAACGTACAGTGCGAAAGCTGCCACGGTCCCGGGCTCCAGCACGTCTCCGAGCCGGACAAGCCGGGTAACGTTCCGCTCGCGCACCTGTCGCTCGAAGACTCCACCGCCAGCTGCGGAAGCTGCCACTCCGGCGCCCACGAGCCGTTCGTGGAGGAATGGGCCCAGTCGGGCCACGGGACGCTGGTCGCCGTGCCGCAGGGGCGCGCCGAGTGCGTCGCGTGCCACGAAGGGAAGGCCGCGCTCAAGGCGTGGAACGCGTCCTCCCGGTACGCGGAAGTGAACTCCACCACGAACCTGCCGATCGTCTGTGCCGTGTGCCACGATCCGCACGGCTCGTCCAACTCGGCGCAGCTGCGGTTCCCCATCCAGTCGCCGTCGCCGGACGAGAACCTCTGCATGCGGTGTCACAACCGCGTGTCCAGCCCTCCGGGCGGCTCCCGGAACGCGCCGCACGCGCCGCAGGGGTCGGTGCTCCTCGGACTCGGCGGGTATCGTCCTGCCGGATTCGTCTACGACTCGTCGGCCGTGTTCACGTCCCACGCGTCTGACCGCAATCCGCGGCTCTGTGCCGGGTGCCACGTGAATCGGTACGAGGTGACGGACAAGCTCACTGGTGCGTTCGTCTTCAACTCGACCGGCCACCTGTTCCAGGCCATTCCGTGTCTCGACGCGGCGGGCAAGCCCACAGCGGACAACAGCTGCGCGTTCACGGCGAGCGCGCGGAGCTTCAAGGCGTGCACCAGCGCCGGTTGCCACGCCTCGGCTGACGTCGCGGTGACCGCGTTGACCAATCTGCGGAACCGGCTGGCAGTCCTGCGCGACCAGATCTGGGTCGACGCGAACCACAACGAGGTGGTTGACGCGACGGATGGTGGATACCTCGGTACGATCAAGGCGACCAAGCCCACCCAGTTCACCGCGGACAACATCATCACCGCCGCGGAAGGCGCCGAGTTCAACGTGAAGATGGTCGGCGAAGGCGTCTACGGTAACGGCGATCGGTCGCTGGGCGTTCACAATCCGTTCCTGGCCGAGGCGCTCATGCGCGCCAACATCGAAGAGCTCAAGGCGGTGTACGCGCTGCCCGCTCCGCCGGCGCCGGTCCAGCAGATTCTCGAATCCCCAATGCCGGGCGCCGGTCCCCAGGCAGAGGGAGCACGGCAGGTCCTGTCGGCGCGCTGATTCCCCGCGCCGGCATGCTGGTCGCCGCGGGCCGCCCGCTCCTCAGGGTCCTGGCCGTTGCCCAGGATTCGGCCCGCGTCGGCTTTCACCAGCAGATTGCGCTCGACTCAACGGTCAAACACCCTGAACTGGACGATCCGGTCATCCGGATCGTCCAGTTCATTTTTCAGCAGCCGCCCTGGATAATGTGGGGCGGTGCGATTGTCGGCGGGATCGTCGCGCTCACGCTGATCTGGTGGCTGTGGCAGCGCCGGCGCGCAATCGCTGAATGGCTCGCAACCCGGCAGCTCGCCGTGAAGTTCGCCCTCGGTGCGGTGGTGCTCGCTGCGATCGTCGGCATGGCGGGGCTCGGCTACCGAACCGACAATTTCGTCATGCGCGACAACCGCTTCTGCAACGGGTGCCACATCTTCGTGGCGAGCGGCGAGGCACCCGTCCTGCCGGACACCGGTGACTACAGTCTGGTCAACAAGCTCGAAGGCAAGCACGACTCGCTGAGCTGCCATAACTGCCATACGCTTCACCCGCTCAAGGAAGCGGTGAAGATGGTGTACTGGATGTCCGGTGTGCGCGACAAGCAAATTCCGCCGCACGCGCGCGTGCCGCGCGACGTCTGCGAGCGGTGCCACGTCACCGGCGATGCGAAGAAGACCTGGCAGGCGATCGCCGCGACGGCCGGTCACCGCACCCACCTGGAGTCGGATTCGTCCGCGCTCAAGGGCAAGGTGGAATGCCTCACCTGCCATGCGCAGACGGCACATCGATTCATCCCGGCGAACGCCACCTGCGCCCAGTCCGGCTGCCACGCCGCCAGTACCGTCCAGATCCAGCTCGGAAAGATGGCGAGCCAGACGTCGACGCATTGCATCGTCTGCCACAAGTTCACCGCAGAGGTTCCGGCTCTCGCCACACGCGATTCGGCAGCCAGCACATTGATTCCCAAATCGGAGCAGTGCTTCAGCTGCCATCAGATGAAGGGACGCGTCGCCGCGTTCGCGCCCGGCCAGGATCCGCACAAGGCGGCGTGCGGAATGTGCCACAACCCGCACACGCAGGAACACCCAATCGCTGCGGCTGCGACCTGCAGCAGCGCGGCGTGTCATGCCGACTGGAAGAAGAATCCATTCCATTCCGGTGCGGCCCATCGACGTATTGCGAGTTCGCCAGAACGCTGCATCACCTGTCACCTGCCGCATGCCGCGCGCGTCGATGCGAGCGGGTGCGAAGCGTGTCATACCGCCGTGCGTGAGCAGTCGAAGTCGACGTTGCATCCGCCGCTTCCGTTCGATACCACGCGCGCGCTCCAGCGTACGTCGGTGGCGCCGCCGGCCGTGTCGCCGCCGCCATCGCAGCCTCCGCAACCTCCGGAGCACCTGCCAAGATCACTGGGCGACGGGCCGCCGGGCGACGATCCGCCGGTCGACGATCCGCCGGCGAGGTCGGTTCCAGGCGCGGCGGCTCCGGTTCGGGCCGCCGCCCTTGTCATTGCCGCCGTGCCGGATTCATTCTCCCATCCGCGCCACCGCAAGCTTCCCTGCCTGACCTGCCACACGACGACGAACAAGCGCACCTCGCTCACCTTCGAGCGTCCGCGTGGGTGCCAGATCTGCCACCATCAGGCACCGGCGAGCAGCCGGTGCAGCAACTGCCATTCGCCGGAGGAGATTTTGTCGCCGTTGCCGGCCTCGGTGACCGTTACGGTGGCGGGGCACGAGCCCAACGTCCGGAAAGCGTCGTTCGCTCACGGCGCGCACACTTCGCGAACGTGCACCGAGTGCCATACGACGGCGGTGACCATGCGTCCCGCGCCGGCGGTTGCGGCATGCCAGGATTGCCATGATCAGCACCACGCGGCTGGACCGTCGTGTGCGACCTGCCATGCGGGGAGCGACATTCGACCGGCGCACGCACGGCCCGTCGACGGGCATCGCGCGTGCGATGCCTGCCATGCACCGGCCACCGTCGCGCGGCTGGTACCGGTCCGCCAGCTTTGCCTTACGTGTCACCAGGCTCAGGAGCGCCACTATCCTGATCGGGAATGCACCACCTGCCACTTCCAGCGCTCGCCCGACGAATATCGGGCCCACCTCACGCGGGCGCGCTCGTGAGGACGGCCCGCGGCCTGGTCGTCACGCTCGTGGCCCTGATTTCGGCCGTGCGGCTGGACGCGCAGGGATATCGGCTCAGGCTCGACACGCACCTGCAGCGGGCCGCATTTCGAGGGATCGAAGCCGACAGCATCGCCGCGACGGACGCAGTAGTCGGTAGTACCGGCGGACCAGAAACTGCTGACGGTTTTGCCGTCACCTGCGGCGGGGGCGACTTCTGCCGGTTTTTTCGCCCCGGCGCGCGCCAGCTCTCCGCGCCACTGGTCCAGCAGGCGGATGCGACGGCGTGGGGATTCGGTGTGGCCGGGCTGAGCCTGCGCGCGAATGCACGGCTGCTCACCGACGTGACGCCGGGCAACAAGTGGCCCGAGACGGAGCCCGCGGTCCAGCTTCTCGAAGGCTATGCCGAGTACGCCGCCGCGCCGGTCACCGCTCGAGCTGGTCGCCAGATATTTACCTCCCGCCTGGGCCCGACCGGATTTGATGGCGGCCGCGTGATGCTGCGAAGTATGCCGCTGCACCTGGATGCGGAGGTGTTTGGTGGCTGGGGGCTTGCCAGGGCCAGCGCACTGCCGATCACGAGTCCCGTGCTGAACCCGTTGGACGAGTACCGGCCGGTGCAGCGCGGACTGCTGTTCGGAGGCGCTCTCGGCTGGAGCGCGGCACGTGCCTCGCTCCGCGCGGACTACGCGCGCGAGCTCGAGGGCGATACCCATTACTTCATGTCCGAGCGCGCGGCGCTCTCGGGCGAGGTGCGTCCGCTGCAGCGCTGGAGCGTC
>JBDTQV010000020.1:0-14595 GCA_039932015.1 Gemmatimonadota bacterium
CCCGAGTTGGTAGGGATCCACGACACGGCGACGAGCACCGGGCGCCGGCGGGCGACAATGGCGCGAACCGACTCGGGGTCCACGCCGCCTTCAGCCAGATCATCCGCCCGTATGATGTCGACACCGAGGCGCCGCGCGAGCGACAGGTACATGATCTGATTGGACGCGTAGTCCGCGCGCGTGGTGACGATCGAATCACCGGCGCGAAAATCGAACGCGGCGAGTGCGGCGGCGTACGCGGTCGTCGCACTCTGAGAGAGCGCGATGGTGCCGGCGGGCGCGCCGATGAGGCGACCCACCGATGCGTACACGGCTTCGATCGCATCGCGTGCCGCATCGGCCGCTTCGTATCCGCCGAGCGCCGCTTCGCGCCCCAGGTGTTCGGCAATGGCAGCCGACACCGGCCGCGGCACCAGCGCGGCACCGGCATTGTTGAGGTGAACTCGTGTGGCGGCGCCCGGCGTGTCCGCGCGCCAGCCGGCGACGCGCGGATTCGCGGGAATCGAGACCTGAAGGGTGGTGGCCACGCCTATTCCAGTGCGGCGTCGAGCTCGATCTCGAGATTGTTCTTGAGTGCCCTCGAGATGGGACAGCCATTCTTGGCGGTCTCAGCGGCCTGTTTGAACTGCGCCTGGTCGATGCCCGGTACCTGTCCGCGCACGGTGAGCCGCATACGGGTGACGGCATAACCGTCACTCACCTTTTCGTTCGTGCATGCGGCGCTGGTCGAGATACGCGTGGCCGGCGTGCCGGCCGCATCGAGTCCGGCCGCGATCGCCATGCTCAAACACGAGGCGTGCGCCGCGGCCAGCAGCTCCTCGGGATTCGTGCCCTTCTCGCCACCGAACCGCGTACCCGCCGAGTAGTTCCCATCGAACGCGCCAGACGACGCGTGGAAGTGTCCCTTGCCATTCTTCAGGCCGCCTTCCCAGGCGGCGTCTGCATTGCTGGTCGGCATGTCGAGCTCCTCATGAAGTGAATTGGAGCTCGAATGTAAACCGGTCAGGCGGCGCGCCGCCGCCGCGCGAACGCTGCGCCGATGCCGAGCGGCAGCAGCACGGCGAGTCCGGCCAGTGATTTGCCGGAAGCGGTGTCGCTCGCGGCGAGTGACTGCAGCGCTGCGTCGATGTCGCGATCGGTTGCCGGACGACCCCACGCCTGCCCTGCCTGTCTCGGCACTTTTACCGAGCGCACTTCTCCGTCCGCACCAATCCCTACCAGCGCGGTGGGACCGCCCTCGACACCGGTATTGATCGCGAGCACCCACGTCCCCTGTGTGGGCCAGTTGCGGCGGAGCGCGTACGCCCCCGCGATCGACGTGCGGGTGAAGGCGAGATCGATGGACTGACGCTTGCCATCCACCATTCCGATTGCGCGACCGGTGAGCGCGAAGTTCACCACGGTCGCGTGGTGGTAGGTATGGACGATGAGGAAGGCGTCGCGTGTCGTGGCGTCGAGCGGATTGGCGGGCAGCTCGATCGAGATCCACGGCGGGCCGGCGAACGCCGGCGATGATGCGCCGGCAAGTGCGACGAAGGATGAGAGCGCGATCAGCGCGGCGCGGTAGCGCGGGCGGAAAGACATGGAGCCTCCTGGCGATGGGAATGGCGATCCGAACGTGTTGGTCAGATGCCGCTCGCGCGCGGGAGGTTTGAATGGTCAGCCGGGTCCGACGCGCACGTTTCCCTTGAAGGTGCGCACGGTGATACGTGCCCCGCCGCTGCCAGCCGAGAACCGGACCGGCTTGCCCTTCGGCACCACGGGAGATTCACGATTGAGCGCGTTGGTCACCGACCCGGCGAACGTGGTGACGTCGAAGTCGGCGAGCTGATCGGGCGGCACCGTGAGATCGATCGCGCCGTCGTGCGTTTCGACTTCGAGAGTGCCGCCGCGCATCACGGTGCCTTCGAAGGTGACCGGCCCGGTGACGGATTCCAGACGGCCGGTAATGACCTTGTGCGCGCCGAGATAGCGGATGATGCCGCTCACCGTGGACGCAGTGATGTCGCCGCCACCGCCGCGAATGGTGATCGCGCCGCTCGCCGTCTTCGCGCGCGTGTACACCGCTCGCGTCGTCAGGTCGATCGTGCCATCCATCGCCTCCGCGGTGACTCGGCGCGGTGCGCCGTCCACGCGGATCGACCCGGTCACGCTGGAGATGTCAATGTCGCCGACGACACCACTCACCTCGACGTTTGCGGTGAACGACTTGATCCACACCGTTGCACCGCGGGGAACGTGGATGTCGAGGTCCGCGCCGGCCGGCGCTGCGGAGTCGCTGAAGACACCGACCTTGGCCGCGGGACCGGTGCCGCCCATGAAGAACCGCCCCGCGGCGGGGGGCACCGAACCAGTGACGGCGATCGAATCGCGATCCCAGCCGGTCACGCGCGTGGTTCCGTTGAGGTTGAAGATCCGAATCGACGCCGCCGCGTCGACGGCGATGCGGCGCTCGATCCGCTGTTGGGCGCTGATCGAGGCGGGAGCGAGCACCAGAACGGCGGTGAGGACGATGGGTCGCATGCTATGTCTGGTCGGCAAGGCGCGTTACCTGCTCCAGCAACGCAACCTTCTGCCGGTAGCTGGCCCAGAGGATGGCGGCGAGCGCGCGATTGTCCGGATCCCCGGCGAGCGCCGCGCGCGACTCGGCAATGGCGGCGTCGATCACGGCGAGATTGCGCTCGAGCGTCGCCACGGTTGCTGGAGCGAGGCGGCTCCGTTCCGAGTCGAGTGCGCGGAACAACGCGGCGCTCGCGTCGACGTAGCCGGCTTCGATCGCTGGAGTTGAGTTATTGGCGATCGGGACCGGCTCGCCGCGGCTGTGCACAAACCAGAGTGTGGCCGCGGACGAGGCGACGACGAGCAGAATCGCGGCGGCAGCTGCAAGCGCTGCCATCCGCCAGCGTGCCGGTCGCCTCGGTGCCAGCCGTCCCGCGATTCCGCTCCAGAGATCGGCCGGCGGCTCGATCGACCGCGGCAGCGCCGCCGTCAGTGGCGCCAGCACGTTCGCCGCGCCGAGATCAGCGCTGCACTCGGGACACGCCGCCGCGTGCGACTCGAACGCGAGCCGCATTTCATCATCCAGCGCGCCGGCGAGATAGTCGTCGAGCCGCTCGCGCACATCATTACAGATCATCGGTCCAGTGCCTTCCGCAGCAGTCGCCGCGCACGAAAGAGCTGCGTTTTCGAAGTTCCCTCGGCCACGCCCATGAGGGTGGCGATCTCGCCGTGCTGGTAGCCTTCGACATCGTGGAGGACGAACACGGCCCGGGCGCCGGCCGGAAGCGCGGCGATTGCCTGATCGAGATCCAGCCTGAGTCCGGGCCCCGGCGCCTCACGCGGACGCTCGTACAGCCCCGGATCCTCCGCTGTGAACTCCCGGCGCGCACGGCGCCACGCGGAGCGCCGGTCGGTGAGCACCAGGTTCACGGCCAGGCGGTGAAGCCAGGTCGAGAAAGCACTTTCCCCGCGAAACGTCGTCAGGCGCTCCCACGCGCGCACGAATACGTCCTGGGTGAGCTCGTCCGCCCGTCCACTGTCTCCCTCGAGCCGGAGGCAGAGGGCATGGATCCGGCCGGCGTGCTCACGGTACAACGCGCCGAACGCCGTGTCGTCGCCTTGACGCGCGCGTTCGATGAGCTCGGTCATCGACCCGGAAAGCCTTGGAACACGGAAGGGTGCGGACACTTCGCTATGATGCCGGACAGGGTCCGGGGGTTTGAATTGCAGACTCAGCTGAAGTCGGCCGGGAGGGGCGGGACGCGGTTCACGCCGAGCCAGAAATCGCAAACGCGCCGGATGGTGTCACCGAAGCTGGCGAAATCGACCGGCTTCTGCGCGTACGCGTTGGCACCGGAGCTGTAGCTGCCGGCCAGGTCGCGCGGCTCTGCCGATGACGTGAAGACCACGACCGGCAGCAGCGATGTTGCCGGCTCCGCCCGGATGGCGCGCAGAAGTTCGAGTCCGGTCATGCCGGGCAGCTTGAGATCGAGGAGAACGAGACGAGGCCGGAGACCGCGGGGCCCGATGGCATGGAGCGCGGCCTCGGCGTCACGGGCGTGCTCGACCGACGCCGCTGTGCCGGAGTGCGCGAGCGCCCGGAGCGTCAGCTCGGCATCGGCCGGATCGTCTTCCACCAGCAGCACATCAACCAATTGCCGCATCACCGACCGTCAGGAAAAATGTCGCACCGTGGCCTGGCTCGCCTTCGGCCCACGCGCGGCCGCCGTGTTTCTGGGCAATTCGCCGAACGATCGCCAATCCCACACCGGTGCCCTCGAACTCGTCGGAATGGTGGAGCCGCTCGAAGACGCCGAACAGCCGGTCGGCGTGCGCCATACCGAAGCCGACGCCGTTGTCCGCTACCGCGAGTCCGCTTTGCCCCTCGGCTTCGACCGCGTAAACCCGGATTTTCGCGTGCTCGCGCGGGGCGGTGAACTTGACGGCGTTCGAGAGCAGGTTGCCGAGTGCCACACGGAGCAGGGCGGGGTCGGCGTCGACCGCTGGAAGCGGCTCCACGTCCCACTCGATCGCCCGGCCGGGGGAGTGTATGCCGATCTCGTCACGAAGGTCGTGGACCATTGCGGTGAGGTCGGTGCGGCGGCGCACCACGTCCTGTCGCGCGACGCGCGCGAGATTGAGCAGGTCGTCGACCAGTGCCGCCATGTCGCGGGCCCCATTCCGGATCCGCTCGGCGTAATGGCGGCCGGTTGCATCGAGGCGCTCGCTGTGTTCGTCGATCAGCAGCTGCGCAAAGCCGCCGATGTGGCGGATCGGAGCGCGGAGATCGTGCGACACCGAGTACGAGAACGCCTCGAGTTCGGCATTGGCCTCACGCAGCTCGGCGGTGCGCTCCGCGACGCGCCGCTCGAGCTCGACCGTGTGGCGGGCCACCTGCTCGCGGAGCCGCGCCTGCTGGATCGCCATCGCGAGCGGCGTGGCGACTTCGAGTGCGATCTCGCGGTACTCGGCGGCGAGTGGTCCCGGCTGGCCGGCGCCGATATTGAGCTCGCCGATCGTCTCGCCGTCGACGCGGAGCGGCACCGAGAGCATCGAGCGAACGCCGTGCGCAATCACACGTTCGAGCACCGCAGGCCGGTCAGCGAGCGCGGCGACGTCGTGCACCTCGCGGATCGTGCCGCGCTGAAGGGTGGCAGGCGGGGAAAAGTCGGCGAGAGCAAACGTCTCACCGGCGAGTGGTGCGTCTCCCGCGTAGCCGGCAACCATCAGCGCAGTCTCAGCCGCGAAGTCATACAGGACGACCGTGCAGCGTTGGCAGGGCACCAGTCGGCGCAGGTGCTGCAGCGCGGCGGCTCCCACGTCGGCCGGCGAGTCCGCGGCAAGCACCGCCTGGTCGAGCTCGTGCAAGGCGCGCAGCCGTTCGGCGGTGCGGCGCACGCGGTCTTCCGCGTGCTTCCGCTCGGTCACGTCGCTCAACATGGCCACGGTGCCGACGAACTCGCCGTCGCGGCCCACAATCGGATTGATGGCGATGGTGGCCCAGAGCTCGGTGCCGTCCCGCCGCCGGAATCGCAGGTCGCGGATCGTGCGCGACACGCCCGTGTTGGCGAGCAGGCGCTGCGCCTCACCGCGCGCTGATGGGTCGACGAAGTCGAAGATCGGGCGGCCGTTCAGCTCGCCGTGCGCGTGGCCAAGCAGGTCGGCCATACGCTGGTTGGCGTAGGTCGTGGCGCCCCGGTCATCGATCACCCAAATACCCTCCTGGGCGGCATCGACGAGCTGCTTGAACCGCTGCTCGCTCTCCTGGAGCGCGCGGGTTCGCTCCTCGAGCCGCGTCTGCCGGCCTTCGAATGCGGACGCGTGACTCACGGCGGATCCCATCATGCCGGCGAGCAGCTCGAGCGCGCGCGTGTCGCGCGGCCGGAAGGCGTATGGATCAGACGACGTCACCTTGAGCACACCAAGCACTCGTCCCTCCGCCTTGAGCGGGACGGCAACGATCGACCGCATGTTGTACTTGAGCGCCGCGGCGCGATCGACCCGCGGATCGTTCGCGGCGTCGTCGGTGCGCTGCATCTCGCCGGTCATGGCGCACACCCCCGAGAGACTCCCGCGCAGCTTGAGGGTAGGCGCGTCGCCGGCGATCGAGACGCGAGGCACGGCGTCTTCTCCGTCGATCATCTCGACGATCGCATTCCCGGCCCCGGTGAGTGCCATGCTGCGCTCGGCGATGACCCGCATGACGGTCGACGAATCGAGTCCGGCCGCAGCGACAGCCTGCTCCACTTCCATGACCGCCTGGAACAGCTCCGCATCCTCACGGAGCCGCTCCTGGCCACGCTTCTTCTCGGTGATGTCGAGTTCGGTGCCCAGGTACCCCACCGGCGCACCGGCGTCGTCACGCATCACCTGCCAGGTGCTCGAGACCCACCGTTCGCGCCCGTCCTTCGTGATGATCCGATATTCCTGATCGACCGGAACGCCACCGCGCGCCAGGCCTTCGCGCTCCGCGGTGACGTTCAGGCGATCGTCGGGATGGGTGTAGTCGATGAAGTTGCGCTCGCGCAGCTCGCCGACGGTGAAGCCCGTAAGCGTTTCGAAGGCAGGGTTGACGAACTGGAGCTTGAGGTCGAGATCGTACGCGGTAACCGACTCACGCAGCGCGCCGGTCAGGCTCCGGAGCTGGCGATCGTGCCGCCGAGCCTCGATTTCGGTGGCGCGCCGCCGGCTGGCTTCGCCGCGCAGCAACAGGCCGAGCGCGAGCAGGCTGGCGGCGGCCAATGCGGCCACGAGTGAGAGTTGGGACGGCAGTTGCATCGACGCTACGACCGGACGGCCACGGGTGAAAGGATGGAGCGTGGGGGAAGTTACGCCCGTTTACCCGTTTTCGTCAGCATTGTCATCACCTGCTGCGCCGCGGCGGGGGCAGCGGTCTGGCCGGTATCGGGATGCATGGTGTACCTCTGAGGCGTTGACTAGACTAACGTATGCCATTTCTCGATACGAAGCAGCAGCGCGCGGCATTTCTCACGTTCCTGCTCGGATTCGCGCTGGTGTACGCCCTCTGGCCCTTCAGCACCGGCCTGATTGGCGCGCCCGTGTTATACGTGGTGTTCGCACCGCTCTACCGGCGCCTGACCAGGGTGATGCCGGGCTCTCTCGCCGCCATGCTCGTCATCATCGTGGCGATTCTCGTGATCGTGATTCCGGTCGCGTCGTTCGCCGGGTTGATCGCGACTGAGGCCAGGGATATCGCCGGTGGCGTGATTCGCAGTTCGATCGTCGACCGGCTGCGCGCGCTCCGGATAGGCCCCTACGATGTCGGAGCGCAGGTTCAGACCCTCGGCTCGCGCGCGATGTCGTGGGTCGGGACCGGCGCACTCGGACTGATCGGCACGCTGGCTCGTCTCGGCATTCAGCTTACGGTGGCCTTTTTCGGGCTGTACTACCTGCTCTGCGCCCCCGAGCGCGCGTGGCGCTTTGTGCGTCCGTTCATTCCATTCTCCGCCGAAAACAGCGACATCCTCAAGCGCAGGTTCAAGGACGTGACGGTCTCCACCCTCATCGGCACGTTCGCGACGGCGGCCGTGCAGGGGCTGCTCGTGGGAGTGGCGTTCTGGGCGGCGGGATTGTCCAACGTGATCTTCTGGGGAGTCGTGACGTTAATCGTCGCGATTCTTCCGGTGGTGGGCAGCGGGCTCGTCTGGCTACCGGGCGCGCTGTTGCTTCTGATCGAGCACCGCTATCTCGCGGGCGGTTTGCTCATCGCCTGGGGCTTGATCGTCATCGGCAACATCGACAACCTGATCCGACCGTGGGTCTTCCGCCGCTATGCGCAGATCCATCCGTTCATCACCGTGATCGGCGCATTTGCCGGCATCAAGTACTTCGGGCTGCTCGGCCTGCTCATCGGGCCGCTCGCGATCTCGTACTTCTTCGAGCTCATCCGGATGTACCGGGCCGAATACCTCGAGGAGCCGGTCGACCTCGAGCCGGAGCCGGTCGGGAAGTCGAAGCGTCGAAAGCTTTGGTCGAAAGGCGTGCCGGGCGTCTGATCTAGCGCAGCCCGCCGGCCGCGCGCGCGGTGCGATTTTTCCAGAACAGATAGACCGGCACGCCGGCCAGCAGGAGGGCGGTGCCCTTCAGTGCGTTGCCCGGATTCGAAACGATCGAACCGATGACGACGTAGACGCCGGCCGCGATGAACAGCAACGGTGCCCACGGATAGCCGAATGTCCGAAACGTGGCTGAGCCCGCGCTCAAGTCGCCGCGACGCTCGCGCGCGCGATACACGAAGAGCGTCGACGCCGTGGCCGCGAACGTGATCCAATCGGCGAAGACGACGTAGTCCAGCAGTGCGCCGTAGGTCCCCAGCCCGAGCAGCAGGATGGCCCAGGCGCACTGCACGATGATCGCCGCCGTCGGCGTACGGAATCGAGGATGGAGCCGCGCGAGCTGCGGGAAGAACAGTCCGTCCGCCGCCATCGCCTGGTAGACGCGTGGCGAGACCAGAATGACGAGATTGAGAAATCCGAACGTCGACACCACGATGCCGACGGTGATGAATGTCCGGCCGGCGGGTCCGAGCAGATGGCCCATTGCGTCCGCGGCAGGCGCGTCGCTCGCCGCGAGCCCGGCCGCGCCGAGCGTCGCGAGGTAGGTGTAGTTGGCGAACAGGTAGACGACGATGACTCCGATTACCCCGATCACGAGTGCGCGTGGAAGATTGCGCACCGGATCGATGATCTCCTCCGCGATGTAGTTCGTCTGTTGCCATCCCCCATACGAAAAGAGCACGGGAACCAGTGCCGCCGCGAGCGCGAGCGCGATCGGCTTGGGCGCCTGGGTCGTGTCCGGCGGTGGCGGTGATGCCGGGAGCCAGTGCGCCGCGAATGCGATGCCGGCGCCGATCACCACGGCGAGCGCGAGCAGCTTGAGGACCGTGAAGAGATTCTGGGTAATCGCACCCGGCCGCACGCCGACGTAGTTCACCGCGGACAGCAGTACGATCGCGGCGCCGGCGAGCAGATTGGGCGAGACGGCGAGTCCCGTCAGCGCGATGAAATAGTTGGCGAACGTCACAGCGACCGCGGCGATGGCGCCGGTCGCTACCATCAGCAGCAGCCCCCAGGCGTAGAGAAACGCGGGCAGTGTGCCGTACGCATCGCGGATGTAGACGTACCCGCCGCCGGCGCGCGGAAACCGCGCGCCGAGCTCACCATAGACAAACGCGCCGATGAGCGCGACCACGCCGCCAATGATCCACGCGCCGAGCGTGAGGCCGGGCGTATGGACCCGCGCCGCGACGACCTGCGGATTCCGGAAGATTCCCGATCCGATGATGCCGCCGATCACCATCATGACACCGGAAAACAGTCCGACGCGCCGCGCGTACCCGACTGGTGCTTCGGTTGTGGTTGGCATCGCCCAACGTACCATGCGTCCGGTGGGTGCGCCATTATCTTCTCGCGATGCCAGACCAGCCAAGCCGCGCCCGCGTGCTCGCCGCCTTCGCGGCGATCTACATCATCTGGGGCTCGACCTATCTCGCCATCCGGATCGCGATCGATACGGTGCCGCCGTTCGTCATGGCGGGCACCCGCTTCGTGATCGCCGGAACCGCACTGTACGCCTGGGCGCGCGCGCGCGGCGCTGCGGCGCCAACCCGGCCGCAGCTGCTCGGCGCGATCATCATCGGCATGCTGCTCCTCACCAGCGGCAACGGCGCCGTCGTCTGGGCCGAACAGCGAGTGCCCACCGGTTTGACCGCGCTGCTGGTGGCCATGGTGCCGGTGTGGACCGTGCTTGTCGAATGGCTGCGCCCCGGCGGAACGCGTCCGGCTGCGCGCGTGATCATGGGGCTGCTCGTCGGCTTTGGGGGAGTGATTCTGCTCGTGGCACCGGGCCAGATCGCGGGCGGCGCACATGTGGACCCCATCGGTGCGCTCGCGTTGATGGGCGGATCGCTCTCCTGGTCGATCGGGTCGGTGTATTCGAAGCGGGCCGCGCTCCCGCCATCGCCACAGGTGGCGACGGCGGTCGAGATGCTTGCGGGGGGAACCGGGCTGCTGCTGGCGGGCGTACTGTCGGGGGAATTCGGGCAGGTACATCCGTCCGCAATTTCGGGGCACAGCCTGCTCGCCGTGCTCTACCTGATCGTGTTCGGATCCCTGGTGGCGTTCAGCGCGTTCGTCTGGCTGCTGCGCGTGTCGACACCGGCCCGCGTGTCGACCTACGCATACGTCAACCCGGCGGTCGCCGTGCTCCTCGGCTGGGCCTTCGCCGGCGAGACGCTCACGGGGCGCACGCTGCTCGCGGCCGGAGTCATCGTCGCCGCCGTCGTGCTGATCACTTCCGCCACAGCAGCCGGGCCGCGTCCATCCCGGCTTCCCGCGACGGCGCGGAGCCGCTGATGCTCGCCTGAGTGGAACGGGGCTCGTCGAGTGAGCCTTGTGGCTTCGGCTCGGTGCCGGAGCATCCGTTCGCATCGACCTTTGCCCCCGCCGGCGTATCGGGGCAATTGTCGTTGATGTCGATCACGCCATCCTTGTCGGTGTCCGCGCGCTGCGGGCATCCGGTGGTGTCGACCGTCGTGCCGGCAGTCGTTCCGGCGCAGCGATCGGCTGCGTTCGAGACGCCGTCGCCGTCATCATCGCCCGCGCCATTGGCACCGCGTCGTCCGCCGAGCATCACGCTCAGGCCGGCTTCGGCACCCATGTTCCAGTATCGGCTACCGCCCTTCGATCGGTGCGCGATCCAGTCAGCCGTCGCGTCGAGGCGCAGTGCGAGCATTCGCGCCAGATGGATTCGTACGCCGGCGGTCCCCGCGACGCCAAGATCGTTCTGGTTGCCGCCCTGCCCATAGCGGTTGATCACGGCGCCCGCGCCCACGAATGTGGAAAGGCGTTCGCTGAACGGCAGGTTGAGCAATGCGCGCAGGTGGAACGGGTAGTAGGTCACGTTCCCAGTGCCGCTCAGGTTGCGGAAGCGGGTTTTGGCGTACGACCCGTCGGCCTCGAGCGAGAGCAGCGGCGACACGAAGACGCCGGCGCGCAGGCCAATGCCGACGCGGTCAACCAGTGGTACGCCCTCGCTCGAGAAGTGCGTGTAGCGGGCGAATCCGCCAAGCTCGAATGAACCGGCATCCTGTGCCGACGCACGCGTCGCCACCAGCGAGATGAAGGCGACCGCGATCGCAACGCTACGACCGTGCATGGACTGTCCTCGGCTATGGGGAGACCGGCGCCGCGACGGCGGCGCGCCACATTAAGCTAAGGCTCGGCGCGGCCCGCGGCCAGCGACCGGCCGGAAAGAAGAGCGCCGCGCCAGCCCAAACGGGCCAGCGCGGCGCTGTAGTTCAGGAGCGGTACCGCCTAGTTGAGGCGGTTCAGCTCCGTCCGGCGGTTCATCGCACGACCAGCGACAGTCTTGTTCGAGGCGATCGGACGATCGAAGGCATAACCCTTCGACTCGAGACGATCTGCTGCCACGCCGTGCGCGATCAGATAGTCCTTGACCGATGCAGCGCGCGCGTTGGAGAGCCGCTCATTGAGCGCGCGGCCGCCGGTGTTATCAGTGTGTCCGGCAACCTCGAGCCGCACGTCCGGGTTCGCGACCAGCGACGCAGCGACCTCGTCGAGCACGAACCGCGAGCTCTGCACCAGCGTCGCCGAGTTGGTGGCGAAGTTCACGCCCTGCAGAACGAGCTTTGCGTTCGGCGTCGACATCAGCACGCGCAGGCTGTCACGCATGCGAGCCGCGTTGAGGCTGTCCCGCAGTGAAGCACGTGCGCTGGCTGTGCGAGCCGCGCGGAGACTATCCTCGAGCGCCGAGATCCGGGCCGAGCTGGCGCGGGCAGCGGCATCGATGCTGTCCTTCTGCGCCTGCATCCGGGCCGCCGCTGCACGTGCTTCGGCTTCCGCCGCCGCGCGCACCGAGTCGGCACGAGCCTGCATGGCCATCGAGTCGGCGTGCATCTTCATCCGGAGCGAGTCGGCAGCGGCGTTCATCGCGGCCATCGGGCAGCCGGAGCTGTTGACCTGCGTGCCCTTTGGCGTGTTCGGGCACTGGTCGGCCGTATCGATCACGCCGTCATTGTCGGAGTCCTTCATGGACGGGCCGCGGAAGCTCTCGCCGCGATTGCCGAACAGGAAGGCCAGACCGGCCTGGAAGCCGTAGTGCCAGTCGTGGTCGATATTGTACGTGAGCAGCGGATTCGGCTTGCCGACGCGATCGAGCGTGCCGTCGAGGCGGATCGAAACGACATCGCCGAGGCCGAAGCGCATGCCCGCGAGTGCGGTCGGAGCCGTCTCGTGGCCGTAGCTCTCGGTCGCATTACCGACGCCGAGGGGGCGACGGCGGAACTGCTGGCGCATGACACCGCCGCCCAGAATGAACGCGCTGTGATCACCGGTCGGGACGTGGAACAGAAGCAGTCCCGAGAAGCGCATCACGTTGATCTTGTCTTCACTGCCGAGCGAACGGGTCGGCGTGTAGACGCCATCGGCCTCGAGCTCGACGTGACGGATGGGGAAGAATCCGAGGCGCGCACCGGCGCCGACAACCTGATGGAGCCCATAGCTTTGGCCGAACCAGTTTTTCCGAACATATGCTCCGAATTCAACTGTTCCCTGCCGCTGCGCATGTGCAGCAGGGGCGAACAGCCCCGCAGACAGCAGGCAGGGCAGAACGAGCGCCCGAAGCTTCATCAGGTGACCTCACGGAAGGGGTGGGACGAGTCCGGTCGGCCGTCGGGCCGTCGGTATTTCATGAGCACGACAAAGCGCACTAAAGAGGTCAATATGCTGCCAACCCCTGTCCAGTTGCGGTGAGTAATCTCACACTGAAACACCTGGGCGCAAGCCCCTGGGGTGCGCTAAGTTAATCAGATCCCGACTATTTACGAGCTTTCGTGCCCCTGATTGCACGTTTCATTCTGGCTGCCGGCGTCGGCGCCCTGATCGCGGACAGCCCATCCGCGCTCACCGTGTTGCGGGCAAATCCCACCGGTCCGGCCGCACCGACGGCCTCGATTACCGTCACCTTCGACCGACCGGTGGCGGGGTCGCTGGATCGATCAGTCGATCCGCGAACACTGCTGCAGATCGTGCCGGTGGTCGCCGGCGTCGCCGAATGGCGCGATCCGGTGACGATTCGCTTTCGCCCCGCCGCGCCGCTGGCGTCGAACACGGCCTACACGGTGACGGTTCGCGACAATTTCACGGCAATGGATGGCAGCCGGCTCGCACGACCGTATCATTTCGAATTCCGGGTGCGCGGGCCGCGCGTGCTGAGCGGATCGCCGGTGCGCCTGCGTGGTATGGCGCGCTTCCTCCCCCCGACCCCGCCGATCGAGCTGGTGACCGATGCGCCAGTCGACGCCGCGCAGCTGTCGTCGGTGTACATCGAGTTCGCGAGCACCTGCCGCACCGAGGCCGCCGCGCGTCTCCGCTTCGTGAGCCAGCGCCCGCTCACTGCGGCCGACCCGTACGAGTACAAGGAGTCCGGCGGCTGGGATCGCGATCGGTCGGCTGATTCACTCCGCCGCGTCGTCCGCCTCACGCCGGTGCGTCCGCTGCCGCGTGGCTGCGCCGGCGAGCTGGTGTATCCGTCATCGTTCGACGAGCGCGGGCGCGCGACCCTCATGCGCTGGAAACTCGCGACCTACGGCGACTTCCGGCTGGAAAAACCCGCTTGCAGCTGGGGAAGCGCCTGCCCGACGGGACCCATCATTGTACGCTTTTCGACGCCGGTCAAGGGTGCCGAGGTCCTGCGCCGGATCACGCTCGCGCCCGCCGCGACGTTCACCGTCAGCGACACGACCGACCAGCGCGCCGAATGGGCGCTCCAGGCGAACCTGCGCCCGCGCACGGCCTACGCCGTCATCGCCGACACCGGCATCCGCGACATGTTCGGCCAGCGGCTCACCGGCAACATCGCCGTCGGCATCCGCACCACCGGCTTCACGCCCAGCGTGACGTACACCTACGGCCGCGCGACCGTCGAGCGCAAGGGTCTCCGCACCCTTGGCGTCACCTACGTCAATGTCGACACGCTCGACGTCACGATCGCGCCGGTACCCGATTCGCTCGTGCCGGCGTTCATGGCGCGCGAGTGGGGCTGGGGCGAGCGCTGGAACGCACTCGTGCCCGGCGCCACGCGCACGCGCCTGCCGGTGCGCGGCGAGCGTGACATTCCGCGCGTGTACGGCGTGAAGCTGCCCGCGCCGGATGCGCGTCGCAACGGCCCGACGCTGCTCGCGGTGCGGATCTCCAGCCAACGGCTCGACTCCACGCTGATCAACAATTCGCCGATTGCACTGGTGCAGGTCACCGACCTTGGCGTGCACGCGAAGATCGGAGCGGAGGAGGGCGCCGTCTGGGTCACCGGTGCGAGTGACGGGCGCCCGCGCGGTGGTGCGGAGGTCGTGTTGTTCGATCCGGAGGGACGGCGCGTCGCCGCCGCGCGCACCGACACGGCAGGCCTCGCGCGGCTTGGCCAGTTCCGCCGCTATCCGGCGGCTCCGGGCGCCGACACCACGCGGTCCGACGACGGCGAGTGGGCCGGCGACCGCTCGTTCGACGGCTACGTCTCCGTCACGCTCGGCGACGATCGCGCGCTGCTCGGTATTCACGA
>JBDTQV010000021.1:0-14367 GCA_039932015.1 Gemmatimonadota bacterium
AGGGCGAGACGCTCGGTCGGTCGCTGCCGCCGGGGGCGGTGGTGCTGTTCGAGGGTGACCTCGGTGCGGGAAAGACGACGTTCGTGCGCGCCATCGCCCGCGGCCTGGGCGTAGCGGCCGGCGCCACCAGTCCGACGTACGCGCTCGTACACCACTACGAGGGGCGCCGCGGGCCCGTCTATCACCTGGACTGCTATCGTCTGCGGACGCCCGATGACGCCGCCGATCTCGACTGGGAGACGCTGCTCCGCGACGGCGACGCGGTGCTGGTCGAATGGCCCGAGCGCGCCGGCGCCTGGATCCCGGCACCCACCTGCCGGTTCCGGCTGCAGCACGTGAGCAATCCCGAGCGGCGCGGGCTGGAGGTTTCGTGAACTGGCTCGCGATCGACACCGCCACGTCGCGCGCTTCGGTGGCACTCGGCTCCAGTTCGGCGGATGCGCGAGAAGAGTCGCTGTTGGGCGCGCGGCAGCACGCGAAATCGCTCATCCCGATGGTCGAGCGGCTCCTGACCGCGGCGGGCCTCACCCTCGACGATGTCGCAGGGCTGGTGGTAGCGGACGGGCCGGGCAGCTTCACCGGCCTCAGGGTGGGCGCCGCGTTCGCCAAGGGGCTGGCGGACACGCGAGGCACCGCGCTCCGGATCGCGCCATCGCTCGCGGCGCGGGCAATGACCGTCGCCGAGCCCGGCACCCGCGTACTCGCGGTGACGGACGCGCTGCGGGGTGACGTGTACGTTGCGGGCTACCGCTTCACCGGTGCGACGCTCGAAACCGTCATCACACCGCGCGTCATGAAAGGCGACGACCTCGTTGTCATCGCGAACGGCTTCGACCGGGTCGTCGGTGATGTCGCGCCGGCACACGCGTCCGAGCTGGGCGACCGGTACCGCGGCGATCCGCCACCCGATGCTCGCGCCTTGCTCGACCTGCGACAGCTCGATGGCGGTACATTGGCCATTACCGACGTTCACGCCTGGGAGCCTGTCTATGGCCGTCCCGCCGAAGCGCAGGCGAAGTGGGAGCTCGACCACGGACGCGCTCTCCCCGGTGCGGCTGGCGCAGGCGGGTGACGTCGGGGCGCTCGTCGCACTCGAGCGGCGGTGCTTCAGCGATCCATGGAGCGAGGCGAGCTTTCGTGAAGCGGTGGACGCAAGCTGGAGCTTCGGTCTGGTCGTGGATGGGTCGGATGGTCTGGCCGGCTACCTGATCGCACGCGATGCGGGCGGCAGCGGTGAGATCCTCAATCTTGCGGTGGCGCACGAGCAGCGCCGCACCGGGCTCGCGCGCCGGCTGCTCGATGCCGGTCTTGCCGCACTGGCGGCCCGCAGCGTGGAGGAGGTGTTTCTTGAAGTGCGCGGATCGAATGTGCCGGCGCAGGCGCTCTACACCGGCGCCGGGTTCCACGTCGTCGGCGCCCGCGCCGGCTACTATCGAAGCCCGAAAGAGGACGCGCTGGTGCTCCGTCGCGAGCTGAGCTCGGAGCGATCGCGGTAGGGCGAGCGCGGATTTGGTTGAAGCGCAGTGCAGCGAGGTCTATATTCTGGCCGGGTCAGTCACCCAACGACCCGTCGAACCCCGGAGGTACGTGTGAGCCGCAGCCTGAACAAAGTGACCCTGATCGGCAACCTCGGCGCCGACCCCGAAGTGCGGAGCACCGCCAACGGGTCCCGCGTCGCTACGCTCTCGGTCGCGACCAGCCGCCAGTGGAAGAACCAGACGGGCGAGAAGCAGGAGAAGACCGAGTGGCATCGCGTCGTGCTCTGGAACAACAAGGGTTCGACCCTCGCTGACATCGCGGAACGCTTCTGCAAGAAGGGCGACAAGGTGTACATCGAGGGGAGCATCGAGTACCGCTCGTGGCAGGACCGCGAAGGGCAGACCCGCTACACCACCGAGATAAACGGGCGCGAGCTGATCCTCCTCTCGGGGAAGGGTGATGGCTCCGAGTCGTACACTCCCTCGCGTGTGGGTGCGGGCGCCGGCGGCGGTGCCGCACCGGCCAAGGCCGAGGGGCTGGAAGACTTCCCTGAGGCGCTTGACGGTGAGGACGACGACCTGCCGTTCTGACCGGAGGCTTGCGAGTTCAGGGCCATATGGTACGCCCCGGAGAATCTCTCCGGGGTTTGCTGTTTTCGTGGGTGCCGTGGGGCGCGATAGATCGCGCCGTTCGCGAGGCCGTCGCAGCCCCGGGCATGCGGAAACGGGTCGTAGGGTAAATACAAACGATTGTACCGCAATCACTTGAAAAAAATCGACCCGATGATCCTCCATTGGCGAGGAATTTGCCTCCACCGCCGGGGTCCGCGCTCCGCAGACCGTCCAGCCACCACTCGGTTGCGCCACCGCGCCACCGGCGGGAGACTCCCCATGGTTCGTTCCACGTCCGAGCAGTCAGCCGTGCAGCGCGTGCTTCGCGCCGCCATCAAAGTGACCTGCGCCGCGCTGGTCGGTTCGGTCGCGTTGCCCGTCGCACTCGCGGGCCAGGGTGAGAAGCCCCAGACGCACACCGTAAAGCCCGGCGACACGCTGTGGGGCCTCGCCCGCCAGTATCTGAACGATCCATTTCTCTGGCCGGAAATCTACCGGCTGAACACGGCCGTCGTGGAAGACCCGCACTGGATCTATCCCGGCGAGGTGCTCCGCCTCGCCGGCGGCGACGCCGTCGCGTCAGTCCCGACCACCGACACGCCGCCGCCCGATTCCGTCACGGTGGCCGTTGCCATCGCAGAACCCCGGCCGGCGCAGCCCGCGATCATGAAAATGCGTCCGTCGGCCGACAGCGCCGACATGTCGCCCCTGTTTTCCCAGACTCGTCGCACCGACATGATGCGCGAGACGCTGCGTGCCTACAGCGACCAGCCGTACCGTGCGCTTCGGCGGAGCGAGTTTTATTCGTCGGGCTTCCTCACGGAACGGCAGGAGCTTCCGTTTGGTCACGTCGCGGCGCGCGTTCAGCCGCTGCAGATCCGTTCGGTGAGCAGCCGCGCGAGCATGATGCTCTACGCCGACATCGTGGTTACTCCGCCGGACGGCGCCACGTATCAGGTGGGCGACTCGCTGCTCATCGCGATGCTCGGCCCGGACGTCGACGGCTTCGGCCGCATCGTGCGCCCCACCGGTCTGGCGCGCGTCACCGACATCAGCAACGGGCTCACGGTCGCATCGGTCGTCGCCGTGTATGGCGCGATCCGCACCGAACAGGTCGTGCTCCCGGTCGAGCGCTTCACCGAGTCCGGCTCCGTTCGCGCCGTTCCCGTAGCCGATGGCGTGCAGACGCACGTGCTGGCCGGCCTGATGGATCAGGTGCTCAAGAAGCCGCAGGACGTGCTCTTCATCGACAAGGGCCGGAGCGACGGTGTCGCCGTGGGCGACATCTTCGAGGTTCGCCGGAGCGGCGAGCGGCCTGGCGGCGGCAAGGCCGTGCCTGAAGTCATGGCGACGCTGCAGGTCGTGCGCGTCGGCGAGCACACTGCTTCCACGCGGATCATCTGGATCGCTTCGCCCGATCTGCGTCCCGGCGTCGAAGCGCGTCAGATCGCCAAGCTGCCGTCGTAATCGGCTCTCCCTGCAGCACGCGGCGCCCCGGCCACGACTCGGCCGGGGCGCCGCTGCGTTGATCTCATCGCGCGTTCGCGGTTCCCTCCGTGCTCCCCGCTTCTATATTGCGGTGCGCCCCGCTCCGGGGTGGTAGCCCCTGACTCAGAACCGAACGACGGCGACGGAGACTCGTGAGCATGAGCGGAAGTGGACGCGTACTGGTGGCGGGCGGCGCCGGCTTCATCGGCTCACACATCTCCGAAGCATATCTCGCCGCCGGGTGGGAGGTCGTTGCGCTCGACGATCTCTCGCGCGGCAAGGCGTCCAACGTGCCGAAGGGCGTCGAGCTCATTCGCGCCGACGTGCGCTCACCAGAAGCGCGCCGAGCGGTTGCGACCGGTCACTTCGACGTCCTCAACCAGCAGGCGGCGCAGATCGACGTCCGCCACTCGGTGGACGAGCCTGGCTATGACGCCGACGTGAACATCCGCGGCCTGATCAACATGCTGGAAGGCGCCGCCGAGGGCGGGGTGCGGCGGGTGGTCTTCGCGAGCAGCGGTGGTGTGCTCTATGGAGAAGCGGAGACGATCCCGACGCCGGAAACCGCGCCCAATATGCCGGTGTCGCCGTACGGCGTCAGCAAACTCGCGGGCGAGCACTACCTTCGCACGCTGGGCGCGCTGCGCAACTTCGAAGGCGTCGCCATGCGCTATGCGAACGTGTTCGGACCGCGCCAGGATCCGAAGTCCGAAGCCGGTGTCGTGTCGATTTTCGTATCCCGCATGCTCGCGGGGCAGGGTATCACGATCTTCGGCGACGGCACGCAGACGCGCGATTACGTATTCGTGAAGGACGTCGCGCGCGCAAACGTGGCGGCGAGCACGGTGCCAATGCCGCCAGTGAATTCGCACGAGGCCCGCGCCTTCAACGTCGCAACCTCGAAGGAACTGAGCGTGCTCGAGCTTGCCGATGCAGTCGGTCGCGCGGTGGGGCGCAAACCGGAGATCGAGCTGGCACCGCCGCGCGCGGGCGAGCTCGCTCGCAGCTCGCTCGATACGTCGAAGGCGAAGCGCGTGCTCGGCTGGACGCCGCAGTTCAGCTTTGACGACGGGCTCGCGCAGCTCGCCGACTGGTTCCGGACCGAGGGCGGCGCATGATGCTCCAGGTCGGCCGTGCGGTACCGACGTCGTCGTGGGAGCTCGTGCAGACCTCGAGCGCCGAAACGAAGGTCGTCCTCGTCGTCATCGCGCTCTTCTCGCTGGCCTCCTGGTTCATCATCATCTACAAGTGGTGGCAGTTTCGCCGGCTCAACCGGCAGGCCAACCGGTTCTTCGAGCGAATGGAGGAGACGACGCGGCTGGATCAGGCCTATCAGTCCATCATGAAGCAGCCGCCGTCACCGTACAACCGCCTGTTCCGCGAGGCGATCAACTTCTATAACGAGCTTCGCCCCGGCGCCCTGCAGGCGCCGGAGTCTGCCCAGCGCGAAACCTTGACGCCGACGCAGCTCGAGGCGTTCAAGATGGTGCTCGGCAAGGAAGTCTCGGCGGAGCGCGACCTGCTCGGCCACTACATCCCATGGCTCGCGACGATCGGGTCGGTCAGCCCGCTGCTCGGGCTGCTAGGCACCGTGCTCGGCGTCATGGATGCGTTCATCGGCATCGCCTCCAAGGGGTCCGGCAACATCGGCGCGGTGGCGCCGGGCGTCGCGGAGGCGCTGGTCACGACCGTTGCGGGCCTCGCAGCCGCGATTCCGGCGGTCATCGCCTACAACCTGTTCGCCAACCGGGTTCGGCTCTTCACCGGCGAGCTGGACGGCTTCGCGAACGAACTGGTGGGCACGATGGCGCGCGAGGGGCTGATTTAGCATGGCGGGGATCGGCGGCGGCAACCTGGGCGGCGACCTCCCGCTCAACGCAGACATCAACGTGACGTCGCTCGTCGACGTGGCGTTCGTGCTGCTGATCATCTTCATGATCACCGCGCCCATCATGCAGGGCGGAGTCGACGTCGAGCTGCCACGCGCGGAGGCGCGTCCGCTCAGCGCAAAAGAGGGGATGGTCGTGACCGTCGATCGAACTGGCCGGATCTTCATCGACGAGACGGCAATCACCTACAACGATTTTCGCGTGACCTTCAAGTCGCTCGTGGCAACGCGGAAGCCGACCGGCGTCTACCTCCGCGCCGACAGCCGGGTTCCCTATGGCGACGTGGTCCGGACACTCGCGGTCATTCGCGCGGCAGGCGTGCAGAACGTCGGGCTCGTCGCGGAGGAAGAGGGCACGCGCTAATGAAGGCTCGCGCCGAGCCGCGTCGGGCCGGTTCGGGGACTGCTGCGGGCCTCGTGGGAACGCTGCTCGTGCATGGCGGGGCCGCGTACTTCCTGCTCGCCCTGGTCAAGGCGCCTCCTCCGTCGCCACCGGTCTACGCGGTAAATCTCGTCGCGGCGCCCGCGCCGGCGCCCAAACAGCGTCTCGCCCCGGAGGCAACGCCAACGCCGCCCCCGCCCGAGCCGGCCGCGCCGATCAAGAGCGCACCGACAGTCCCGATCAAGCAACCTCCGGTGCCGGTCCAGAAGCAGCCGGTCGAGCCGCGGCCGCGACAGGATCCGACTCCGAAAACGTCGGCACCGGAGGCGCCTGCACCCGGCGAAACTCCGAGCACCGGACGCGACGCCACGACGGTCAAGACGCCCGGGCTGGACTTTCCGTACCCGGAGTATCTGCGCAACGTCGAGAACCAGATCTACCGCCGCTGGGCCCGGCCGACCGGCAACGTCGCGCTCCGCGCCGAAATCAGTTTCATGATCACCCGTGACGGGGCGGTGCGGTCGATTCAGTTCGTCACCCGATCGGGTAACTTTTCCTACGACCTCGAAGCACAGGGCGCCATCGAATCTGCGGCGAATGCCCGTGCATTCGGCCCGCTACCGGACGGCTGGCCGGCGGACGTGCTGCCGATCAGCTTCTACTTCGAACCAAGGGCACAGTGATGCGACGTGTTCTGCTCACGATCGCCGCGCTCGCGGCCGGCGCCGGCGCACTCGCGGCACAGGATCCCGGGCGCGCGAACGACGCGATCCGGATCGGCATCAGCTATCGACCGGGTACGCGGCCGGGGCTGGTGATGGTACCCGGCCCGGGGCTCGACTCGGTGCGCGCCATCATTGGGCGGGACCTCGATTACACTGACCGGTTCCAGATGGTCGAGGTCGGTGCCGACGCGGCCGCAAGCGCGCGGACCACGCCGGGGCCGGTGAACTACGGGCTGTTCCGAACGTTTGGCGCAACGCACGCGGTGGAGATCCTGCCGGCCGCCGGCGGCGTGACGGTGCGCCTGCACGATCTCGGTGCATCGCGAGTGCGGAATGCGCAGACATACGTTTTGCAGCCGGCCGAGGCCGCCGGGTTCCGGTTGGCGGTGCACCGGATCGCGGACGATGTCGCCCGCTGGGCGACCGGGACCGAGGGGTTCGCGGCGAGCCGGATCGCGTACATCGCGGCGGGCCGCGCGTACCGGGTGGACAGCGATGGCGAAGCCGTCGGCGGACTCACGCCGGCCGGCGCGTCGGTACTGTCGCCCGTCTGGTCTCCCGATGGTGGCCGGATTGCATACACCCGGCTCGACCGCTGGAGCATTGCCGTGACGACGCTGGGGACCGGCGCCACCCAGACGGTGCCCGGCACGGAAAGCGGGCAGAACATCACGCCGGCGTTCTCGGGCGACGGCCGCACGATTGCATATGCACACATGGATGCCAGCGGCACGAATGTGTACACCGGGGACGTCGCGGAGAATTGCTGCGTGCAACGCTTGACCGTGGGGCGCTTCGCGGACAACTTAAGCCCGACGTACGCGCCCGATGGGCGTCGCGTCGCCTTCGTGTCCACCCGCAGCGGACAGCCCCAGATTTACGTAATGGGCGCGGACGGGACCGACCAGGAACTGCTCGCTCCCGCAGACTACGGCGCCACCGGGCCGTCGAACGCACCGGAGTGGTCGCCGGACGGCGCGAGCGTCGCGTTTCACCGAGAAGTCTCGCGCAGTCCGCAAATCTTCATTCTCGACGTCGCCAGCCACCGCGTGAAGCAGCTCACGTCGGTGGGACGAAACGAGGATCCGACGTGGGCGCCGGACGGCCGCCACGTCGCGTTCATTTCCGATCGTACCGGCCGCCGCCAGATCTGGATCGTGGATACGGACACTGGTCGGGTACGACAGCTGAACACCGCGGGCGCCGCACGCCTGCCATCGTGGTCCCGCCGGCTCGGCGGACCGAGTGCCAATCCCTGATTGCTGGAGGCCCCATGCGCTCTCACTATATGCTCGCCCTCGCCGCGGTGGCTACGTTCGCAGCCTGCGGCGGCAAGCCGGATCCCGAACAGCCGGCGCCCACCGCCGCAGTAGACAACGGCGCGGCCGCGCGCGCGCGACAGGACTCGATCGACGCGGCCAATCGTCGCGCCGCCGATGAGGATGCGCGCCGTCGTGCGGAGGCGGACCGGCTCGCCGCCGAACACGCCGGGGCCGTGATGAACGATCTGAAGGCGATGATCAACTTCGACTACAATGAGGCGTCCATCCGCTCCAGCGATCAGGCGGTCCTCGACCGCAAGGCCGCCATCATGCAGGCGAATCCGGGACTGCGGATCCGCGTGAGTGGCCACGCCGACGAGCGCGGCTCGGACGAATACAACCTGGCCCTCGGCAATCGCCGCGCGGCCGCTGCCCAGCGCTATCTGCAGAACAAGGGCATCGACGCCGGGCGCATCGACGTCATCTCGTTTGGTGAGGAGCGTCCGCTCGATCAGGGCAGCACCGAAGATGCCTTCGCCCGGAACCGTCGTGACGAGTTCGAAGTGACCGCCGGCGGCGACCGGGTCGTCGCACCGCAGTGAACTGGCGCATTGGGACCCTGGCCGCAGTCGCCGTGCTTGGCGGCTGCGCCATGAAGAGTGACGTCACGCGGGTCCAGGACGAAGTCACCCTGCTCCGTGAAGAAAGCACGCGGCAGGACGCCGCGCGCGCGAAACAGATTGGCGAGCTCATCACGATGCAGCGGCGGTTGCTCGATTCCCTCGGCGGGTCGATGAAGTCGCTGCGCGGAGACGTCGCGAACGATCTGTACAACATCAATCAGCAACTCGTGCAACTGCAGGAGCTCACCGGACAGAGCCAGCGCCGTCTGACCGAGCTCCGCACGCAGCTCGAGGCACGGGGCGAGCAGCTCGCCGCTTCTTCGTCCTCTTCTGCACCGGCGCCCGGTACCGCGCCCGCCGGAGCCTCGCGCGATACCAGTGCCGGCGGCACCGCCGCTCCGGCCGGAAACGCCTCGGCCAATCAGATGTACGAAGCCTCGCTTGCACAGCTCCGCCGCGGGAGCGCCAGCACGGCGCGGCTCGGCTTCCGCGAGATGCTCCGCGTCTATCCAAACGGCGAGCGCGTTCCCGATGCGCTCTACTTCATCGGCGAGAGCTTTCGGACCGAAAATGCGGATTCCGCCGCGGCATACTACGATCAGGTTGCCCAGACGTATCCGCAGTCGGCGCGCGCGGCGTCCGCACTGTACAACCTTGGGCTTCTGCACGAGCGCGCGAAGCGCACGGCGGCCGCTCGTGATGCCTACCAGCGCGTCGTGGCCTCGTATCCGAAGTCCGATGAGGCGGCACTGGCGCGAGATCGCCTGAAGGCGCTCGGGCGCTAGCCCGGACGCCATTGCCATGACAGGTGCCGCCGGAGAAATGCCGTTCCTCGATCACCTCGAGGAACTGCGGACGCGAATCATCTGGTCGTTGATCGCGCTCGTAATCGGCATTGGTGTGGGCTTCTGGGTGGTGCAGCACTTCCAGCTCGTCTCGATTCTCAAGGAGCCGATAGCGCCGTATCTGCCGAACGGCGGCAAGCTGACGATCCTCAACCCGACCGATGCGGTGATGATCGTTTTCAAGCTCAGTCTCGTCGTCGGGGCGGTGCTGGCTTCGCCAGTGGTGTTCTGGCAGATCTGGGCGTTCTTTGCACCCGCTCTCTACGGCCGGGAGAAACGGCTGATCGTGCCGGCGCTGTTCGTCGGGCTCGGGCTGTTCCTGCTCGGCGGTGCGCTGGCCTGGATCTTCGTGGTTCCCAAGACACTCGCGGTGCTGTTCAGCTTCCAGTCCGAAGCGATTGCCCCGATGATCACCTACGACGCATACTTCGATTTCATCGTGCAACTGGTGCTCGCCCTGGGCATCTCGTTCGAGCTGCCGCTCATCATCGTCATTCTCGCTGCTCTTGGCGTGGTGACCCCGAAGTGGCTCTCCGGGTTCCGTCGCTATGCGGTGGTCCTCGCCTGCGTCGCCGGCGCATTCCTGTCTCCCGGCACGGACGTGTTGTCGATGATCATGATGACGATTCCGCTGCTGCTGCTGTACGAAGTGGGTTACGCCGGCGCGCTCGTCGTCCACCGGCGCAAACGCCGCCGGGCGGCCGCCGAGGTGTGAGGTTGGTGCCGCGCCTCGCGCGTGCGCTCAGTCTGGTCCTGCTCGCTGCCACGGTCGCGCCGGCGGCACACGCGCAACGCGAGCAGCCGCTGCCCGGACAGCGTCCGCGGCCCGGTGTCCTCGGCAGCCCCAGCGCCAACACGCCGCGCGCGCCCACCGGTCCCATCGACACCTCGCGGGCCCGCCGCGCCGGCCTGCCGAGTGCGCCCACGCAGACCTTTCCCGAACCCGATTCGACGCTGCGCGAGCTCCTCGAGCGGCCAGGGTACACGCCCACCCGCTTCGCCGGCGATTCGGTGACGCTGTTTACCGAAAACCGGCGGGTGGAGCTCAATGGCAACGCCCTGACGGAGCGGCAGGGGGTTACGCTCGAGGCCGGCGCCGTCGGGTACGGCGAGACCGACTGCATACTTGAGGCATCCGGCAAGCCACGCCTGTTCGACAAGGCACAGGTGCTGCTGGGCGACGGGATCAGCTACAACACGTGCACCCACCGAGGCGTCATCCGTGGCGCGTTCACCAACTTCGAAGAGCAGGGCGTCGTCTGGTTCCTGCGCGGCAACGTCGCGTCGGATTCGAGCTCGACGAGGATCTACGCGGCATCGAGCGAAATCACCACCTGCGATCTGCCGGTATCGCACTACCACTTTGCCGCGCGCGAGGTGAAGTGGGTCTCGAACAATGTGATCGTCGCGCGCCCCGTCGTGCTCTACGTACGCGATGTCCCGATTCTGTGGCTGCCGTTCATCTTTCAGGACACGCGCCCCGGGCGCCACTCGGGAATTCTGACGCCGCAGGTTGGCCTCAACGACCTCGTCCGGACGTCGAGCACGTACAATCGCCAGCTCACCAACATCGGCTTCTACTGGGCCGCGAGCGATTACCTGGACGCGACATTCCGAGTGGACTGGTACTCCGGCAGGTATCTGCAGGCCGGTATCGCGACCAACTACCGCTCGCTCAGCCGGTTCATGACCGGCGCGCTGGCCGTGAGCCGCCAGTGGCAGAACGGCGGTGGCTCCTCGAACGGCATTCGCTGGTCCCACCAGCAGAGCTTCAGCCTGAGCACCAGCGTGAATCTGGATGTGAACTATCTCAGCAACACGAGCATCGTCCGGCAGAACGCACTGGATCCACTGCTCAACACCCAGCAGGTCACGAGCTCGGTCAACCTGCAGAAGCGCTACAACTGGGGCTCGATCGCGC
Source organism: Gemmatimonadota bacterium (assembly GCA_039932015.1). Lineage (GTDB taxonomy): Bacteria > Gemmatimonadota > Gemmatimonadetes > Gemmatimonadales > GWC2-71-9 > JAICUF01. The sequence goes on from JBDTQV010000021.1 coordinate 11,225, forward strand.
TGGGCGGCAACCGGCGCCAGAGTCTGTCGGACAACAGCTCCACCACGCAGCTGCCGTCGCTCAACATCTCGCCCAAGCCGATCGATTTCGGCCGCAGCGTGACCTGGTCGCCAGGATTCAGCCTCGTCAATGACCTCACGGCCAAGACGCCGCTCAACGCACTGCTCGTGGCCAATCCCGCCGGCGGAGTGGATACGATACTGCAGACTGGCAACAGCCGGGTGACGGCCCTCAACTTCGATACGCCGCTGCGCTTCGGCTCGTTCAATTTGCGGAACAGCGTTCGCGTGCTCGACAATGCGTCCGTCGCGCGGCAAAGCATTACGGTGCGTGAGCCCGACGCCACAACCCCCGATCCGGCGGATTCGGTATCGTTCACGCGGACGTACGCGGGCGACTTTGCGAGCTCCGTCGATTGGGACACCGGCATCAACCTGCCGCTGCTCTTCCGGAGTACCTGGAAACTGCAGCCTACGATCGGCATTCAGAACGCCACCACGCTCGCGCCGTTCGCCGTGCGCAACCGGAACACGGACGGCCAGTTCGTGCGTCAGGGTAAGCGTCCTTCGTTCAGTCTTGGTCTCTCTCCGACCTTCTACAATCGGTTCGGCGGACACGGTCTCGGTCCGCTCGGCGGGCTCCGGCACAGCGTGTCGCCACAGGTTTTCTTCAACTACGCGCCGGCGGGCACGATCTCGGACGAGTTCGCGCGCGCAATCGCGCGCCCCGGGTCGACGGTGCCCACCCGAAGCGCGCCGCTGCAGACGCTCTCGCTCACGCTGACACAGACGCTCGAGGGCAAGGCGCGAGCATCCGCGGGAGACACCCTGAACAATGTCGAGCCTCGGAAGTACCGTCTCCTCAGTATCTCGACGAGCCCCCTGTCGTACGATTTCGAGCAGGCGAAGGATTCGGGCCGCACCGGCTGGACCACACGCGCCATTACGAATTCATTTCTGAGCGACCTGCTGCCGGGCTTCAGCGTCAGCCTGACTCATGATCTCTGGCGCGGCGCGCTGGGCAGCGACACCTCGCATTTTTCGCCCTTCCTCACGCAGGCGAGCGCAAACTTCACTCTGTCCTCGCGAACGTTCAGATCCATCGGATCGTTCTTTGGCCTGGTGGGCCGGCGCGAGCGCGAGCCCGGCGAGCCGGACAACTCGCGGTTCCCCGCGTACGGCGGCTCGACGGTGCGGCCGGGCAGCCCGGGGCAGTTCTACAATACCGACCAGGTTCCGTTGACGACGATGGGGCGCGGATTCAACGCAACGGTGAACTACTCGCGAACCCGGGTCCGGCCGCTCGATCCAGACAATCCGCTCCCCAGCGAGGCGGGCACGCAGAGCATCGGCCTCGGCACGACGTTTTCGCCGACGCCGTTCTGGGCGGCGTCATGGCAGACGCAGTACAACGTCACCGACAAGCGCTTTGAATCGCATGTGCTGCGACTCGAGCGCGATCTTCACGAATGGCGGGCGGCGTTCAACTTCGTGCGCAACGCCAACGGCAACGTCGCGTTTTATTTTTCGATCTTCCTGACCGATTTGCCGCAGCTCAAGTTCGACTACGATCAGACGACGCTCAATCGCTGAAGTGTCCTTTTTGTGGACACCTCTAAAAATCTCATTTTCCTAAGTCGTGTGCGCACAATATGATCGCCCTGCCATTTGTGGTGGCACGACACGTGCCCTGCGGGGGAGCGACCTTCAACTGGAGCCGTCTCATGCGCCGCTGGTGGATTGTCCTGCCGTTCGCTCTTGCCGCTGCCTGCCACACCGATACCACCGGACCCGGAACCATCGCGCCGCCGACGGACCTGACCTACGAAGTTGAGCCCAGTGGAACGCCGGGCGAGCCGAGCGGGCTGTTGCTGCGGTGGACCTTCACCGATGATCCGAATCTCGCGGTCTGGCACGTCTACTCCCGGGCGACTTCGTCGGGACAGTACCAGCTTCGCGGCTCCACGACCTCCAACAGTTTCCATGACCGCGGCCAGCCACACCTCCAGTACTATGTCACGGCCGAAGATGTCGGGGGCGTCGAGTCGGCGCCGAGCGCAGCAGTGACGGTGGACGAGCGCCTGGCGCTTCCTGCGCCCGCCACGCTCACCACCATCACGCTCGACCGCGCGATCGCGCTCGCATGGTCGGACAACGCGTTCAACGGCGCGCCCGCCGCGTTCAAGGCGTATTACGTCTACAGCACGACGTACGACCTCGACACCGACAAGTGCGGTACGAACTGGACCCGCGAGGGCACCACGGTGTCGCCCGAGTTTATCGTCAGCTCGCTTACCAACGGATTGCCACGCTGCTTCGGCGTTTCGGCCGTGAGCGTTGAAGGCTTCGAAAGCATCTGGGGACCGGTTCGGTCGGATACGCCTCGGCCCGATGCGTACAATGTGGTGGTGTACGCCCGGCAGGCCTCCGCAACCGGTAGCGCGTTCCGCTTCTGGCAGGACGCCAACGCCGATGGGACGGTACAGGACGCCGAGTTGGGCATCGTGACGAGCGGTGCGGCCACCGACGCGGATTTTGCGGTCGACCGCGATGCGGGCAACAATCTGTTTCTCACCCCGATCCGTGCGGCTGCCCTGGTCGCGAGGTACGGGACCGGCACCACGAGCGACCTCACGGCAATCGACATCGCGCCCGTTGGCGGGTACGCGCATACCGCGATTCAGGCGCAGCCGGGCGTCGCGTACATTTTCCGGATGGCGGAGGCGGATGGGTTCCTCCGCTACGGCGCGGTGCGAGTGACGCATGTCGGCCAGGATTTCCTGATCCTGGACTGGTCATACCAGACCGACGCGGGTAACCCGGACTTGTCGCGCGCGGCGCATTAGGCCGCTCGCGATGTAAATGGGCGCGGGGCGGGACCGATTGCCGGTTCCGCCCCGCGCTATATTCCGCCCCATGATGGATTCCAGTCTTCAGCTCGATGGCCGATCGCTCACGGTCGGCGACGTCGTTCGCGTGGCGCGCACGCCGGGCGCCCGCCTGCGCATCGACCCGGCCGCGCGCGCCGCCCTGGTGGCGAGCCGAGACCTCGTCGATCGCGCGATCGCGGGGGGCGGCACGATCTACGGTATCAATACCGGATTCGGCAAGCTGGCGAACGTTCGTATCGCGCCGGATCAGCTC
>JBDTQV010000022.1:0-14267 GCA_039932015.1 Gemmatimonadota bacterium
GATTTCCAGGCCGCCTGCGCCGACATGCTCCCGGCCGACATAGCCGAGGCGCTGAACGAGCTGCCGGTGGAGGCCGCGGCGCGGGTAGTGGCGGCGCTTCCGTTCCACCGCGCGGTGCAGCTCCTCGATCAGCCGGAGCTCGAGCGCCGAGGTCAGATTTTCGAGCGCCTCGAACAGGAGCAGGCGGTGCCGCTGCTCGAGGCCATGTCGGCGGACCAACAGGTCGAGCTCTTCCGCGAGCTCGGCGACGACGCGCGCGCGCGCCTCATCCACGTCCTCACTGCACCCACCCGCGACGCGCTCAAGCTCCTCCTCCGCTATCCGCCCACGAGTGCCGGCGGGATCATGACCACGGAGTTCGTCGCGGTCCCCGCCGAGTGGACGGCCGATCGCGTCAAGCGCTACATCAGCGCCGTGGGTGAGGCGAAGGAAACGGTGTACGCGATCTACGTGCACGATCCTGACACGCAGCGCCTGCTGCACGTCGTTTCACTGCGCGAGGTCATGATCGCCGCGCCCGACCGGCCGATCATTCAGGTGGGCGAGAATCGGAAGCCGCTCTCCGTCCGCGCCACCGCCGACCGCGAGGACGTCGCGCGCCTGATCTCCAAGTACAACCTCCTCGCCCTTCCAGTGCTCGACGACGGCGGCCGCATCCTCGGCATCGTAACGGTCGATGATATGATCGATGCGCTCATCAGCGAGCAGACGGAAGACGTTCAGAAGTTTGGCGGTATGGAGGCGCTCGACGAGCCATACATGCAGATCGGGTTCTGGGCCATGATCCGGAAACGCGGCGGCTGGCTCTGCGCCCTCTTCCTGGGCGAGATGCTCACTGCAACGGCCATGGGCCATTTCGATCGCGAGATCAGCCGCGCCGTCGTGCTCGCGCTGTTCATGCCGCTCATCATCAGCTCGGGCGGCAACTCCGGCTCGCAGGCGACGTCGCTCATCATCCGCTCGCTCGCCCTGCGGGAAGTGACGCTCCGCGACTGGTGGCGCGTAGCCGTGCGCGAGCTTCCCGCCGGCCTCACGCTCGGGCTGATGCTCGGCATCATCGGTGTCGCGCGCATCGTGCTCTGGCAATACGCCGCGACCCACCATTGGCATGTCATCGGCTATGACTACGGGCCGCACTACCTGCTCGTGGCGCTCACGGTCGGCGTGTCGCTCGTCGGCGTCGTCACTTTCGGCTCGCTCACCGGATCGATGCTGCCATTCGTGCTGCGGCGGCTGGGATTCGATCCGGCGAGCGCGTCGGCGCCGTTCGTCGCGACACTCGTGGACGTGACTGGTCTCGTGATCTTCTTTACGGCGGCGCTGCTGATTCTGAAGGGCACGCTTCTCTAGCACAGGAGGAACCATGGGCGACACGCAGCCGATGGCGGCGGGCAATCCTGGACCGGCGGACATGGTCGAGATCTACTACGCGCCGACCGCGGTGTTCGAGCGACGACGCGAAGGCGGGTTCGGACTGCCGCTGCTGGTGCTGGTGGCCGTTGCCGCGGTGCTGCTCTTTGCGACGTCGAGTCTCACGCGGCCGATCGTCGATGCCGAAATGAGCCGCGGCTTCGCGGCCATGGCACGCAAGAACCCGCAGCTCACCCCGGAACAGATCGATCGGATGAAGGCGATGGGCGGCGGCGGAACCGCGACCATCGGCGCGATCGTCTACTTCCTTATCGGGCCGCTGATCGTCGGTTTCCTGCTCTGGCTCGTCGGAAAGGTCGTGGGCGCCAAGCAGGAACTGGTCGCCGCCATGACGGTCGGAGTCTTCGCCTTCTATCCGCGCCTCATCGAACTCGTGGTCAATGCTGCGCAGGCCGCCGTGCTGCCTGAGGGCGCACTGAACGGCCGGTACCGCGTGAGTCTCGGTATCGGAAGATTTCTCGACCCCGATCAGGCCATCCTTCCGCTAGCCCTGCTCGGGCGACTCGATGTATTCACGATCTGGGTAACGGTCCTGCTCGCGATCGGCCTCAAGGTCACCGGTCGCGCGACGACAGGCCAGGCGGCGACCGCCGGGGTGCTGATCTGGGTCATCGGCGCCATCCCGCCGCTCCTCGGCGCCATGCGCGCAGCCTGAGCGGCCCCCAACCGTCACGCGTCGAGCGTGGCCGATCGAAGTGCCACCTTCACCCGCCAGTGCATGGATGAGGGTGGCATCAATCCGCGCTGTCGGGCCAGAAGATCCAGAAAGGCCCGATCGAAGCGGGCGTAGTGACGGCATGGATCGCACAGCGCGATATGTCTCGCGAAGGCCGCGATCTCGTCGTTCGTGAGGTCGGCGTCGAGGAACTCCCAGAGGCGGGCAAGCACTTCGGCACAGTCGGTCGTCACACCATATCTCCCTCTGCATTAGCGCCGGCTCGATTCCGGCAGCGACAGAGGCCAGAACGCCGCCGGGGTCGGGAGGGTTCCTGACGGTTCCCCCCGATCGCTGGCGGCGCTATTCTATCCGAACCCTCTTCTCGCGCGGAGCGCTCGTGATCAGCCGGAGCAAGCTACTCACCGTCGTCATCGTGGCTGCCTTCGCGGCCTTTCTCCTCTACTCCACACTCTCCAGCCAGAACGTCGTCTGCACCGTCGCGGTGGAGTTTCAGGGCCGCACCTCCGAGGCCACGGCATCGGCTGAAACCGAGCCGGCCGCAAAGCAACGGGCGCAGGAGACTGCCTGCGGCACCATCTCCAGCGGCATGACCGACCGAGTCGCGTGTACCAACGTCCAGCCGGTAAAACGCGACTGCCACCCAGCGTGACGGAGTCGCGCGCGGAACGGCCGCGCATGCGCTTTCCTCATCCGCTCGCCCTTCTCGCGGCGTGTACCATCGTCGCCGCCCTGCTCACCTACGCGCTCCCCGCCGGCCGCTACGAACGTCGCGACGACCCGGTCACCGGCCGGTCGATCGTCGTTCCGGGGACTTTCGCGCAGGTGCCCGCGACGCCGGTGGGCCCCTTCCAGATGGTCGTTGCAATTCCGAAGGGACTCACCGAAGCGGGATCGGTCGTCTTCCTCGTCTTCCTCGTCGGGGGCGCGTTCGCGGTGGTCGAACAGACGGGAGCGCTTCGCCGCGTAGTGGGCCGGCTAGCGCACCTCCTCGCCCGGCGCGAGAGCATCGCGATTCCGGTCTGCTGCGTCGCATTTGCGGTGGGCGGCGCCGTTGAGAACATGCAGGAAGAGATCATCGCCTTCGTGCCGGTGCTGCTGCTCCTCAGCCGCCGCCTCGGTTTCGACGCACTCACTGCGGTGGCCATGAGCCTCGGCGCCGCGGCGGTGGGGGCCGCGTTCAGTCCGGTGAATCCGTTCCAGGTCGGGATCGCGCAAAAGCTGGCCGGTCTGCCGACCAACTCCGGGTTCGGGTTCCGCAGTGTCACGCTCGCTTTTGCGCTCGGAATCTGGATCTTCGGCACCATGCGATACGCCGCGCGAATACGGACTTCAGGGGCAGCGGCCACTGCCGAAGACGCCGATCTCGCCGAGCCGCTGGGCGGTCGCCACGCCGTCGTGCTCGCGCTCGTTGCAGCCGCGCTCGTCATGGTGATCATCGGAATTCTCCTCCTCGGTTGGGACTTCGATCAGCTCTCCGCAATTTTCCTGGTCATGGGCATTGCCGCCGGGCTCGCGGCCGGGCTCGGCATCAACGGGACCGCCGTCGCATTCGTCGAGGGATTCCGCGCAATGGCTGGCGCGGCGATGCTGATCGGATTCGCGAAGGCGATCTCGGTCGTGCTGGTGGAAGGTCAGGTCCTGGACACGATCGTCCACGGCCTCTTCACACCGATCGCGGGCTTGCCGGTCGCTCTGTCCGCGGTGGCGATGACGGCAGTCCAGACGGCGATCCACGTGCCGGTCCCGAGCGTCAGCGGCCAGGCGGCGCTTACGATGCCGGTCCTCATCCCGCTCGCGGACCTGCTCGGACTGTCGCGGCAGCTCACCGTCTATGCCTATCAGCTCGGCGCCGGACTGTGCGAGTTGATCACTCCCACGAACGGCGCACTGATGGCAATCCTCTCGGCCGCTGGCGTCCCGTACGGCCGTTGGCTGGGGTTCCTCATGAGGTGGTATGTGGCGCTCGTACTGTTCGGTATCGTCACCCTGATTGCGGGGATCAGTCTTGGGGTCTAGCCGCCCCGAGCGCGACGGACTCGGCAGAAAAACGGCCGTAATCGCCCCCACTGCGGGTTCCCGTGAATTGTGGCATTAGTGTTGCGCCGGCAGCTGGGTGAGGAACCTTTCCACCGGGAACGCGGGTTACAGAGATCATGACAGACATGACGATTCGCGCGATGGACCAGGACGAGGATTTCGCGCACTGGATGAAAGAGCTGCTCGATCTCGAGGCGACCGCCGCCGGCCTGCCGTCGCCCGCCGACGATTGTTATCTGGTGCTCAGCAACGAGATCGGCGACTGGATCGGGGGACTTCGCTACTCCCTCCGGGGTGGCGTCGCGCGGCTGATCGACCTCACGGTGACTCCGGCGGAACGCCATAACGGGCACGCGCACCGGCTCATGCTCGCGTTCGAGGAGCGAGTTCGGGAGGACGGCGCACACCTGGCCGAATTCTGGACTGACGACCTTAGAGCCGAGGGACTGCTGGCTGCATTCGGCTGGCGGCGAGTGCTCGCGAGGCCAGGCTACATCGGCGATCGCACGTGGGCGCTGATGGAGAAGCGGCTGGAGCAGGAAGAAGCGTAGGTCCGCTCCAGCCCTGCAGTTGGCAGAAGAGGGACCGGCCACGTTACTTTCCGACGCCGGTCCCTTTGATTTGCCCGGCCTGCCGGCTCGCGCCGGCGTCACCCAGTCCCATCCGAAGGGGCTCGCGCCCCAGTGAGCCGTTCATGAGCGTCGCCGAACCCGACCGCGAGCTGTTGACCAAGATCGAGGTGCTTCGCGACCTCGAAGGCAAGGTGCGCGAGATGATGATTGCGCACGAGGAGAAGCGCGACCTCTGGTTTCCCTCGGACCTCATCGGCCCCGCGCCCGATAGCTGTCCTGACACGCACCAGGCAACGCTCCGCAAGCGCGCCGAAGGCATCCCCGATGACGCGCGCGCCGCGCTCGCGCTCAATCTGCTCACCGAAGAAGGCCTGCCGCACTTCCACCGGCTGCTCGCCGTGTATCTGGGCGAGGACAGTCACTGGACAGCGTGGAACAATCTGTGGACCGCCGAGGAAGACCGTCACGGGCAGGTGTTGCATGACTACACCCGTGATACGCGGCTGTTCGACCAGCGGAAGCTCGAGGAGATGCAGTTCGAGTACCTGCGCGCCGGCTTCAATCCGGAATGGGACCACGACCCGTACCGGGTGTTCGTCTATACCACCGTGCAGGAGCGCGCGACGCAGTTCTCGCACGCGGAGACCGGCCGCCGCATCGCGGAATACGAGCCGATGCTGGGCCAGGTGCTGGAGCACGTCGCGCGTGAGGAAGCGCGTCACTTCACCTTCTATCGGACCGTCTTCGCCGAAATCCTCAAGCGCGACCCCGATCAGGCGCTGCACTCCGCATCGTTCATCCTGCCGAGCATCGACATGCCGGGTCTCACCATTCCCGGATATAAGGAATTCGCCGAGGTGATCCGTCGCTCCGGCATCTATGGCCCGCGCGACTACATGCGGATCGTCCAGGAGCAGATTCGCTACTGGAAGATCGACACGATCTCCGGCCTGAACGAGCTCGGGCGCAAGGCGCAGGAGAAGATTCTCGCCGTTCCTGAACGCCTGCGTCGCGTGGCCGACATCATGGAGACGCGGAGCCGCGCCAAGACGTTCAGCTTCCCGGTCGTGTTCAACCGCGAATTCGCGATGGAATGAGAAACATCCGCGTCGGATGCGTGCTCGCGCTGGCGCTGGCCGGTGCGTGCCGCACGGGCACGCCGGACAAGCCATCGCGCCCGGCCGCCAAGGCCGATCCGGTCCGTGCCGACGCCGAGATGCTCGGTCAACAGATTATCGAACTGGCCGACCGTGCTGCTTCCTACCAGAGTGCCCACCGCGGCCGTTATCCCCGGACAGTGGCGGAGCTGGGAATCGATTCGCTTACCGGCACTACCGCGCGACGGCTCGCGCTGGTGGATGGGGCGTTGCGCGTGACCGTCGCGTACCGGCGCACGGCGAACCGTCAGGTGTCGTCGTGCGAGGCTGGCGTCGAGGTGCTGGAGCAGGCTTCGCTCAATGACGGTACGTACCCCCTCACCTGCGTAGGGCGTGATGGGCAGGCGTCCGTCATAAGCGTCGCGCGCAGCTCCCGGTGATGGTCCGATGAGCGCGGCGGCAGCCGTCTATCTCGCGGCGCGGAGCATCATCGTGGCGACGCTCGCGTACGCACTCGTCGTTGCCGGTACGCACTGGGCGGTGCGGCGGAGATCGCTGAATGCGTTCGGCGGATGGCCGCGGTTTGTCCGGCGAATCAGCGATCCAGTGCTGCAGCCGGTCGAGCGCCGGCTGTTGCGTTCCGGCGGAAATCCGCAGGACGCGCCGCTCTGGCTGCTCGGCCTGGTCGTGCTCGCGGGTCTTCTCGTCCTGTGGGCAATCGGCTGGCTGCTGCAGGCGCTTGCCACCTTGACCGTGCTCGGCCATTCAGGGCCGGGCGCGTGGATCTACACGCTCGCCCGCGTCGCGTTCACCGTGCTCGAGGTCGCGCTGATCGTCCGTGTCATTGCATCGTGGGTCGGGTGGTCGGGCAGAATTGTGCGCCTGGCATATTCGCTCACCGACTGGCTCATCCGCCCGCTCCGCCGAGTGCTCCCGTCGTTCGGCCCGTTCGACTTCAGCCCGATGGTGGCGTGGCTGCTGCTGTCGTGGATACTCGAACCGGTCGTGCTTCGACTGATCGCCGGCCTCATCACCACTCCCTGACGATCGTCACCGAGAGCGCCGCTCGAGGGCTGGGCCCATGAGCGCTCGCGATAACGGCCTTCCGCGTACGAAGCGAAGAAATTAGATTCCCGGTACAACCGATTCGTGGTGATTTGCGCCTATTGCGACCACGTTAAATAACCGCTAAAACGCCCCGACCCCGGAGCCGTTTTGGCTTCGGGATTTTGCATTTGGAGACCGCCGTGCCCGCCACCGATTCCCCACCAGCTCCTGGCATCACGCGCTCGCGCGACGAGCGGCTCGCCGCGCTCGAGCCGCTGCTCGCGCGGCGCGTGCTCGTGCTGGACGGGGCCATGGGCACGATGATCCAGACCTACGGCCTGAGCGAGGCGGATTATCGAGGAGAGCGGTTTGCCGAATGGCCGCGCGATCTCCGTGGCAACAACGACCTGCTCACGCTCACCCAGCCCGCCATCATCGGGGCCATCCATCGCGCGTATCTGGATGCCGGCGCCGACATCCTCGAGACCAACACGTTCAACTCGACGGCGATCGCCATGGCCGACTACGGCATGGAATCGCTCGCATACGAGCTGAGCCGGGAAGGCGCACGCCTCGCGCGCGAGGCGGCGGACGCAGCCGAAGCGGCCGACGCCGATCGGCCGCGATGGGTGGCCGGCGTGCTCGGCCCCACCAATCGCACGGCGTCGATCTCGCCGGACGTCAACGACCCCGGATTCCGGAACGTGTCCTTCGACGAGCTCGTCGAGGCGTACACCGATTCCGCGCGCGGCCTGCTCGACGGCGGCGCCGACCTGCTCCTCATCGAGACGATCTTCGACACGCTGAACGCGAAGGCGGCGCTCTCCGCCATCGACGCGCTCTTCGCCGACCGCGGCGAGCGCGTGCCGATCATGATTTCGGCCACGATCACCGATGCGAGCGGACGCACGCTCTCGGGGCAGACGACCGAAGCGTTCTGGAACTCCGTCGCGCACGCGCGCCCGCTCATGGTCGGCCTCAATTGCGCGCTCGGCGCGCGCCAGCTGCGGCAGTACGTGCAGGAGCTCGCGCGCATCGCGCCCACGTATGTGAGCGCGCATCCCAACGCCGGCCTCCCCAACGAATTCGGTGAGTACGACGAAACGGCGGAGTACATGGCGGAACTCGTCGGCGAGTTCGCGGCGAGCGGGCTGGTCAACGTGGTCGGCGGTTGCTGCGGCACCACCCCCGCGCACATCGCCGCCATTGCCGCTGCAGTCGCGCCCGCGCGGCCCAGGCTCGCACCGCGTATCGAGCCGCTCACGCGGCTGAGCGGCCTTGAGCCGCTCACGATCGGCCCCGACTCGCTGTTCGTCAACGTCGGCGAGCGCACGAACGTCACCGGTTCGCGGCGATTCGCGCGCCTCATTCTCGATGGCGACTACGATGGCGCGCTGGAAGTCGCTCGCCATCAGGTCGAGAACGGTGCGCAGATCATCGACGTGAACATGGACGAGGGGATGCTCGACTCCCGGCATGCTATGGCCACGTTTCTGTCGCTCATGGCGGCCGAGCCGGATATCAGTCGCGTGCCCGTCATGATCGACTCGTCGAAGTGGACGGTGATCGAGGCGGGCCTCAAGTGTCTGCAGGGCAAAGGCGTCGTCAACTCGATCTCGCTCAAGGAAGGCGAGGCCGAGTTCCTCCGCCAGGCGACGCTGGTGCGGCGCTACGGCGCCGCGGTGATCGTCATGGCGTTCGACGAGGAGGGGCAGGCCGATACTGCGGACCGGAAGGTTGCGATCTGCACGCGCGCGTATCGCCTCCTCACCGAGCGGGTCGGCTTTCCTCCGGAAGACATCATCTTCGACCCGAACGTCTTTGCGATCGCCACCGGGATCGAGGAGCACAACAACTACGCCGTCGAATACATCGAGGCGACACGCCGCATCAAGGCGACGCTCCCGCATGTACTCATCAGCGGCGGCGTGAGCAACGTCTCATTCGCGTTCCGCGGCAACGACCCGGTGCGCGAAGCGATCCACTCGGTGTTCCTCTACCACGCGATCGAAGCCGGCATGGACATGGGCATCGTCAACGCGGGCCAGCTCGCGATCTACAGCGACATCGAGGCGGGCCTGCTCGAGCGGGTCGAGGACGTTGTGCTCAACCGCCGTTCGGATGCCACCGATCGACTGCTTGCCGTCGCCGATACGGTGCGCGGCCGTGCCGCCGGCGCCGCGACCGATCTCTCCTGGCGCGAGGCACCGGTGCGGGAGCGGCTGACGCATGCACTGGTCGAAGGCATCGCCGACTGGATCGTCGAGGACACCGAGGAAGCCCGCACGCTCGCGGCGCGCCCAATCGAGGTCATCGAGGGCCCGCTGATGGACGGAATGAATGTCGTCGGCGACCTGTTCGGCGCCGGCAAGATGTTTTTGCCCCAGGTGGTGAAGAGCGCGCGCGTGATGAAGAAGGCCGTGGCGCACCTCATCCCGTATATCGAAGCGGCGAAGGACCCGGCCGCCGTGTCCAAGGCCAAGGGACGGGTGCTGCTCGCGACCGTCAAGGGCGACGTGCATGATATCGGCAAGAACATCGTGGGCGTCGTCCTGCAGTGCAACAACTACGACGTGATCGATCTTGGCGTGATGGTATCGGCGGCGCGCATCCTCGAGACCGCACGCGCGGAGCAGGTGGACGCGATCGGACTCAGCGGGTTGATCACGCCGTCCCTCGAGGAAATGGCGTTCGTCTCGACCGAGATGGAGCGCCAGGGATTCACCATTCCCTTGCTGATCGGCGGCGCGACCACCTCCCGGGTCCACACGGCGGTGAAGATCGAGCCTGGCTATCGGAGCGGGCCCACCATTCACGTCGTGGACGCCTCGCGCGCGGTGGGTGTCGTGAGCAATCTGCTCAGCGACACGCTGCGCGACGACTTCGTGGCGTCAGTCCGCGCCGAGTACGTGACGGTGCGGACCGAGCGCGGCGGCCGCAAGGCCGATGAACGTCATCAGCCCGTCGACGCCGCACGGCGGAACCGGCTCAAAGTCGATTGGGCCGGCGTCGAGCCACCGGTACCGTCGTTCACCGGCGTTCGCGTGCTCGACAGTTATCCGCTTCCGGAGCTCATCGACCGGATCGACTGGACACCATTCTTCCAGACGTGGGAGCTTGCGGGTCACTACCCGGCGATTCTCACAGACCCCGTCGTCGGCGCGGCCGCGTCGTCGCTGTTCGCCGATGCGCAGAATATGCTTGCCCGCCTCGTGCGCGAGCGGCGGCTCACGGCCCGCGCCGTATTCGGGTTCTTTCCCGCGAACGCGGTTGGCGACGACATCGAGCTCTACGCGGATGAGGCACGAACCCGTCCGCGCGCCATCGTGCACACGCTGCGCCAGCAGATGCTCAAGCCGCCGGGCCGGCCCAATCTCGCGCTGGCCGATTTCGTTGCGCCGCGCGAGACGCAAATCGCCGATCACATCGGCGCGTTCGCCGTCACCACGGGAATCGGACTCGATGCCATCGTCGCCGAGTTTGTCGCCGCGCATGACGACTACAACGCCATCCTGGCCCAGGCCCTCGCCGACCGCCTGGCGGAGGCGTTCGCCGAGCGACTTCACGAACGGGTGCGCACGGAGTTCTGGGGCTATGCTCGGGGCGAGTCGCTCGACAATGCCAGCCTGATCCGCGAACAGTACCAGGGGATCCGGCCAGCGCCGGGTTACCCCGCCTGCCCCGATCACACCGAAAAACGAACGCTCTTCGAGCTGCTCGGCGCGGAAGCAAGCGCGGGGATGCGTTTGACGGAAAGCTGCGCCATGCTGCCCGGCTCATCGGTGAGCGGGTACTACTTCTGGCACCCGGCGTCGCAGTACTTCGGCGTCGGGCGCATCGGGCGGGATCAGGTCTCCGACTACGCGCATCGGAAGGGCATGGACGCGTCGGAGATGGAGCGCTGGCTCGCGCCCAACCTCAACTACGAACGGTAGCATGCCCACCCTTCGCGAACTGCTCGACGACGGCCGAGTCCACGTGGTGGATGGCGCCATGGGCACGATGCTCTACGGACGCGGCGTCTTCCTGAACGTCTGCTACGACGAGCTGAATCTCAGGCAGCCGGACTTGATCCGCGACATTCACCGGGAGTACGTGCGCGCCGGCGCGGAGATCCTCGAGACGAATACGTTCGGCGCCAACCCGCTCAAGCTGGCAACGCACGGCCTCGCCGATGAGACCGAGCGCATCAATGCCGCCGCGGCGGTGCTCGCCCGTGAGGCGGCCGGGGAGCGCGCCGCCGTCGCCGGTGCCATTGGCCCGCTCGGCGTGCGCCTCGAGCCGTTTGGCGAACTCTCGATTGCGGAAGCGCAGGCGTGCTTCGCGCGCCAGGTCCGGGGGCTGCTGGACGGAGGTGTGAGCGGGTTCATCCTCGAGACGTTCAGCGATGTCCAGGAAATTCGCGCGGCCATCGACGCCGTGCGCGCACAGTGCGATCTGCCGATTATCGCGCAAATGACCGTCGGCACCGATGGCAAGACGCATTACGGCACCGATCCCGCGGTGTTCGGACCGGACCTGGAGGCGATGGGCGCCGACGTGATCGGCGTGAATTGCTCAGTGGGGCCGCACGGCGTGCTGGAAGCGGTTGAGAAGCTCAATCGCGTGGTGACGGTGCCGATTGCTGCGCAGCCGAACGCCGGGCTGCCGCGCGAGGTCGGCGACCGGAAGATCTACATGGCCAGCCCCGAATACATGGCGAGCTATGCTCGCCGCATCGTCGAGGCGGGCGCGCGGTTCGTGGGCGGCTGCTGCGGAACCACGCCGGCGCACATCCGCGAAATCGTCGGATTCGTGCAGAGCGTTTCGCCGCGCCACGCGGCGACGCACGGCATCGCCCCGTTGCCCACCGCCGCGCGCGAGCCGGTGCCGCTGGTCGAGCGCTCCCGCCTCGCCGCACGCCTCGGGCGCGGTGAGTTCGTCACGACCGTCGAGATCGTGCCGCCACGCGGTGTCAATCCGGAGCCGATGTACGAGCAGGTGCGCCAGCTACGGGACGCGGGCGTCGACGCCGTCAACGTCCCCGACGGACCGCGCGCGCAGAGCCGCATGGGTGCACTCCTCTCCGGGCTCCTCATCCAGCGGGAAGTCGGCATCGAGGCCGTCGTCCATTACGCCTGCCGCGACCGGAACCTCCTCGGCATGCTGTCCGATCTCCTGGGCGCGGCGGCGAGCGGGCTGAACAACCTGCTGCTCATCACCGGTGATCCGCCCAAGATGGGCCCGTACCCGGATGCCACCGCGGTGTTCGACATCGACTCGATCGGGCTCACGAATCTGGTCGCACGGCTCAACCGCGGGCTCGATCCCGGCGGCAACCCGATTGGAGACACGACGCGTTTCCTGATTGGAGTAGGCGTCAATCCTGCGGCACCGGACCTCGACCGGGAGCTCAAGCGATTCGCGTGGAAAGTGGAAGCGGGCGCGGAGTACGCCGTCACTCAGCCCGTCTTCGATCTGGAGCAGCTCGACCGCTTTCTCCACCTGGTCGAGGGATTCCGCATTCCGATCATCGCCGGAATCTGGCCGCTCGTATCGCTCCGGAACGCCGAGTTTCTGGCCAACGAGGTTCCCGGAATCAGCGTGCCGGATGCGGTGCTCGAGCGGATGCGCCGGGCCAGTGCAGCCGGTAAGGAACAGGGCCTGGCCGAGGGTGTGCGCATTGCCCGCGACATGGTGGCAGCGGTGGCGCAACGGGTGCAGGGAGTCCAGGTCTCGGCACCGCTCGGGCGCGTCCCGGTGGCACTCGAGGTGCTTGCGGGGGCTGTCGAAGGTCTCCGTTGAAGGCGAAGCCGCGCGGCGGTATGTTCTCGCAGGTACCCGATTTCTTTCGACCCGTGGAATTTGTCATGCAGAACCTCAGCGTCGCGCCCCAGCCGCTCACCACGCTATCCGAGGAAGAGGCGATGTTCCGGGATGCGGTGCGCGACTTCGCCGAGTCGGAGGTGCGCCCCCACGTCTCGGCCATGGACGAGCGTGCGCAGTTCAACCTGGACATCATCCCCAAGTTCTTCGAGCTCGGACTCATGGGGATCGAGGTCCCGGAGGAATATGGCGGCGCTGGCGGGTCGATCTTCATGGCGGCGCTCGCGATCGAAGAGCTGGCACGAGTGGACGCGTCGGCGGCGATCTACGTCGACGTGCACAACACGCTCGTCAACAACGCCGTGCTCCGCTGGGCCAACGACGAACAGAAGCGGCGCTACTTCCCGCGCCTGACGAGCGATATGCTCGGCGCGTTTGCCCTCAGCGAGCCGGGAAGCGGCAGCGATGCCTTCGCGCTCGAGACGCGTGCCGTGCAGAAGGACGGCCACTGGGAGCTGACCGGTCGCAAGTTCTGGATCACGAACGGCGGTGAGGCCGAGTTCTTCATCGTGTTCGCCAATGCGGACTTCGATAAGGGCTACAAGGGCATCACCGCGTTCATCGTGGAAAAGGGGTTCCCCGGGTTCAGCGTGGGCAAGAAGGAGAACAAGCTCGGAATCCGCGCCTCGAGTACCACGGAGCTCATCCTCGAACAGTGCCAGGTACCGGCCGAGAACGTACTTGGGGCGGTAGGACAGGGATACAAGGTCTCCATCGAGACGTTGAACGAGGGCCGGATCGGGATCGGCGCGCAGATGATCGGGATCGCCCGGGGCGCACTCGAAGCGGCGACGGCGTATGTGAAGGAGCGCCGCCAGTTCGGACGGGCAATTTCCGAATTCCAGGCCGTCCAGTTTCAGCTCGCCCAGCTGGCCACGGAGGTCGAGGCGGCGCGGCTCATGGTCTACAACACGGCTCGCCTCAAGGATTCGGGACAGACGTTCGCGCACCAGGCGGCGATGGCCAAGCTATTCAGCTCCCAGGTCGCCGATCGCACGACATCGCAGTGTCTCGAGTTATTTGGCGGGTACGGATATTCGAAGGAGTATCCTGCCGAGAAGTTCTATCGCGATGCGAAGATCGGGACGATTTATGAGGGCACGAGCAACATGCAACTGCAGACGATCGCGAAGGTGCTGCTGAAGTAGCGGGCGCCGCCTGGCCGGCGCCCTCTCGTTTCGCAACGGATCGTGCGATCACCGATCCGGCGCGGGCACGGCGCGGCTCGAATCACGAGCGGTCGAACCGGTCCGAACGACGGTCGCGCTGTCATGCCGCTGCATCGACGACATGGCTGAGCTGTCTCGCGCCGATGCGGTATCGCCGCGCATCGACCGATATGCGGCGGTATTCCTGTCGATATGATCGACTGAGTCTGACCGGACGCGGACGGCCGCTCCCTGCTCGCGTGCGGCATTCTGTGAGCAGCCCCAGCCTGCAGTGAGGAGGACGCCAATGGCAACGAGTCGCGCGGTCAAAGGGCTCATGGCAGGACCCGAGAGTGGGGAAATTCGATGCGAATTGAACCGTGACGCGATT
>JBDTQV010000023.1:0-14240 GCA_039932015.1 Gemmatimonadota bacterium
GCGCTCCGCCGGATGAGCATCGTCGCCAGCGACCAGACGCACCGGATCCGGATGGCCTTCGCCAACGGCTCCTGCAAGCTCTCGGTGCAGACGCCGGATCTGGGTGAGGCGCAGG
Organism: Gemmatimonadota bacterium; assembly: GCA_039932015.1. Taxonomy (GTDB): domain Bacteria; phylum Gemmatimonadota; class Gemmatimonadetes; order Gemmatimonadales; family GWC2-71-9; genus JAICUF01. Next base: position 116 of record JBDTQV010000023.1, read on the forward strand.
AAGAAGTGACGGTGAGTTACGAGGGCGATCCGCTCGAGATCGGCTTTAACGCCTCGTATATGCTCGAAATTCTGAAATACATGCCCACCGACGAGGTGCGTCTCACGTTCAAGGCGCCGGAGCGCGCCGCCACGTGCGAACCGGTTGGGTGGGATGATCCGGCGAGCTTCCTCGCGCTGGTGATGCCGCTCCGCCTGGTGGACTGAAACGGCGACCTCGCCCGCTTCCGACCGAAAGTAGTTCGCGGGGCCGGCAATGTGCCGGCCCTTTTCGCATCCGCTGCGATGTCGCCCACGTCACAGCGGAGGATGGTGCTTCGGCCCCATGTTGGAGTCTTCGCGCACGTCATTTCAGCTACGGGAGGACCACATATATGGTGAAGCGCCAGGCAGATACGAACTCGTTCACCCTCGATAACGAGCTGGAGCGCACCCGGTCGGGTGGTGGGCTGGTGACGACCGCGATCGTTGCCGCCGCCGTTGGCGCCGGCGTGGCTCTGATGTTCGCACCGGAGAAGGGCGTCAAGACGCGGAAGCGCGTTGCGAAGAGCCTCCGGAAGCTGGAGCTGAGCAAGCAGTTGCAGGAGCTTGATCTCGGTAAGCGCGCCGCATCGATCAGTGGCGGTGCGAGCGAGAACTGGAAGAAATACCGCAAGGCCGGCATGCGGCGCATCCGCGGCGAGCGGTCCAGCGGCATGAACAAGCCGCTGTACGCGTTGCTGGGTACGCTGGCGGGCGCGGCCACGGCCGTGTTGTTGGCGCCGGATGCGGGGTCGGAAACTCGCGAGCGGCTCGGGAAGAAGTTCCAGGAGATCAAGACCGATGCGTCGGCGCGGTGGCAGGAGCACCGGTCGAATCGCGCCGAGAACGGAACGACGAACGGCGCGAACACGTCGCCCGGTGTGCACGACGAGAACGTTCGTTCGGTGCAGGAACTCGGTCGCGAGGGCAGCGAAGTCTTCTAGCGCTCAGTGACGGGCTGATTGGATCGTGCGTGCGGTGCCTGGCTGGCGCCGTGGCGCACGATCTCGTCGTTTCCGGACCTGCGTGCCGCCAGTTCCGCGCGCGCGTTTACGGGTCGTACACGTCCGGCGGGAGCGTTTCCACCGGCGCACGCAGTGAATCCATCAGCGAATCGATTCCGCTCGGCCGCGCGGGTGGCGGCAGCTCCGGCTTCACGTCTTCGTTCTCTCTGGGGACCTCGATGCGTTCGCCGCGCATCCGGCGGAGAATCAGGTTCTGTCTCCAGCGCATTCTCCCGGGCTTATACGCAGGATTCGACAGCAGCGGAAACGGCAATGCCCCGGCGAGTGCGGCCGCCTGTGGCCGGTTGAGCGTCGCGGCCGATCGTCCGAAGTATCGGCCGCTTGCCGCGTCCGCACCCCACACGCCCTCTCCCATCTCCACCACATTCAGGTAAAGTTCGAGAATGCGTCGCTTGCCGAGCGCCGATTCGAGCCGGAATGCGGTGACGGCTTCCTTGAGCTTCCGAAGCGGATTGCGGGAGGGCGAGAGATACAGGTTTTTGGCGAGTTGCTGCGTGACGGTGCTCGCGCCGCGGAGCGCATCCCGGCGGCTCCAGGCACGCCCCGCGGCGCGAGAGACTTCGACCAGATCCCGCGGAGAAGTCCAGGCAAACGCCGCGCGCCGGTAGCCCAGCGCCTGGCGCAGCTCGACGAAGTCGACGCCCGGGTGGCTCCAGAACCGGTTGTCCTCGCCGATCAGCACCGCCTGGATCAGTGACGGCGCCATTGAGTCGAGCGGGACGGGGTGATACGCCAGCGCACGCGGACCGGCCGCCTGGCCATCGCGCATCTGCATGAATGCGGTGCGCGCCGGCCAGTGCGTGCGGTACCAGAGCGGCGGGGGCCAGACGGCAAACAGCCACAACAGCAACAGCGCCGTGGCGGCCCCCACCGCCTCCGCGACGTGCCGGAGGCGCACGTCGCGGAGGTGCGGACGGTTCAGCGCCCTGCCACCGGTGTGATGCTGAAGGTGGATCGCTGTTTGATGGGGATCGACTGGCCCATCGCGTGAATGTTGAGCGTCATGTCGCTCGTTTCCGACCCTTCACTGCCCATGAACACCCCGTCGGTACCGAGCCAGCTCGTAATCTGGCGCCGGCCGGTGGACTGAAGGTCGGCGGGCTGGCCGAACGGGGTGCCCACCCCGCTCCGCGTGAACGACGCGAGCGTCTCGATCGCGATCCCCTGCCCGCCATTGTGCGCCGCAGGCCCGCGCGCGAGCGAGGTGGCGATCGCACGCTCCTGCACCACGAATGCGTCCGCGCGGATCGAGTCGGAGGTCGTATCCGCCCAGGTGGCACCGGCGCGAGCGCCTCCGGCGGGAATCACCGGAAAGAACATCGAGAGCATGCTCTGCATCTGTTCACCGGCGGCGGACACGCGATTCGCGGTCATGCCGGAGAGGTGCCCATCGGCCGCGAGCATACCGGTCCAGCGGGTTCCGCGGGCGCTGTCGGCGGCGACCGCGAACTGCACCGGGCCGTCGACCGTGAGCGAGTCGAGCACGATACTCACCTGCATCGGCGCCGGCCCGGTGGCCGATACCGACAGATATCCGATACGCGTGAGCGTGGACGTTTGCGTGGAGCCATTGGGCAACTGTACGTCGACGGTATCGATCCGGCGGAGCACGTACGCGGCCCCGCTCAGTGACTGGTACAGGACGGCGCCCTTCGAGTTGGCGGGGCGCGGTGCAGGCCCCACGGTGCTGGTGCGGGCCGGAGTCGTGGCGGCCGGAGCCGGGGTTACGGGGTCAGCAGTATTGGAAGCGCACGCGGAGAGCGCGGCGCAGAGGGCAACAAAAGTGGTGGCGTTCACGGGAATCCTGTGGTCGAAGGTCGGCCGGCTCGTGCTGCGAATGGTCGCGGAGCGGCGAACGGGTGTCAATCAGGGCAAACACGACAAAGGCCCGCCGGAGCGGGCCTTCGTGCTTCGAGCCACCGCGCGTCTAGCGCAGCGCGATTACCATCACATGCGTCTTGACCGTCACCGGGATCGGCTCGGCTGCCTGCGGGACCGTGTAAGCCAGCGTCGCATTGGAGGTTTGCGACAGCGAGACCAGGAGCCCGTCCGGCCCCACGTAGAACGTGCTCGCGCCCGTTCCGGTGCCTTCGATGGTGCCGCCCTGACTCGAACCGCTCAGTGCCGAGCTCGCAGCGCCTTCGACCTTGAGCGCCTTGACGCCGGCCCGGGTTTCCATGCCGGTGGCCTTGTAGTTCGTTACCGTGCGCGACTTCATGCTGCTGCCCGCGGCCTCGTTGCTCACATCCGTTGTGTCAGTCCACGCCGCGCCCACCTTTGCTCCATTCCGCACGCGGGGCGCGACCGCGTTGAAGAGGCCGGTGACCGATGCCGTTGCGATGGCGCCGGCCTTCATCGCCTTGACGTCGGTGACCTTGCCGTTGTTGATGAACGCGTGATACGCCTGGCCCTTGAGACTGTCCAGGGCCGGCTGCATGACCGCCGAGAGGGCGCCCGTATCCGCGACGGCCGAATCGACTACCAGGCGCGCGCTCCGGCCACCCGCGGAGTCAGTCATCGTAAGCGTCACGAACATGCTCGACCCGCCGCTGGCGGACTGCTTGGGCTGGCCGATCGCCGCGCCGTCGAGCTCCTGGTCGGTCCGCTGGTCAATCCGGTACTTCGTCGTGGTCGGCGCCTGGGCGCCCAACAGAAAGACGCCGGACGACAGCGCCGCGAAGGTCAGGGTGAGTGCCTGCATGGGTCCCTCGAAAAGGTTCGAATTGATTCCCCTTAAAGGAAAGCTAGACACCCGGCCGGGGGTCCGGAAGGGTGCCCCGGACAGTAAAAACGAACGGGACCGGCCCTGAGGCCCGTCCCGTTCGCTCACCGCTGGTCGAGCCGTAAGCCGAGTTCTGTTTCCCGGGTTTGCACCCGGAAGATGGTCATCTGTCTGGGATGACCGTCGCCGGTCACCTCTAGCAGCCTACCCGCGGCTTCCCTCCTCGTCGCAACCGCTCGGATTCAGGATGATCGGTGTGGGTCACACCTCGCCGCTTATTTGGCCTTGCTCCGACTGGGGGTTACCGTGCCACTTCCGTTGCCGGAAGCGCGGTGGGCTCTTACCCCGCCGTTTCACCCTTACCCTTTCCCCTCGCGGGGTCGGGGCGGTCTGTTTTCTGTGGCCCTGTTCCGTCGCCTTTCAGCGCCCAGGCGTTACCTGGCAGTCTACCCGTTGGAGCTCGGACTTTCCTCGGGCGCCTTGCGGCGTCCGCGACCATCGCGCTCGACCATGCGGCAAATATACACGCTCACCCGTCGCCCAGGCTCGCGAGTCCCCGCTCCGCCTGCCGCACGAACGGGTTGAGCGCCGGATCCGCGCCCTTCCACTGATTCAGCAGCCGCCGGTACTGGCTCCGCGCCTCGGCGGTGTGTCCCATCTTGGCGTACAATTCCGCGCGCATCAGGCGCACCCGGCCAAGCAGTCCCCAGCGCGCATCGAACCCGCGGCTCGGATAGACGTCCGGCTCGAAGCTGTCGAGCAGCGCGAGCGCCGTCTGATATTCACCGAGCCGGTACCAGGCCTGCGCGGCGAGCGGCCGGGAATACACGACATATGCCAGGCGCTTCATTCCCGTATCCGGCTCGGCGAGCGCCCGGCGCGCGGCGGCCGGGTCTCGCCGGCTGAGCGCCAGCAGCGCGCGAACTTCCCTGGGCGGCGCTTCACCGGTCAATGCCGCCAGCTCGGTGAGCGCACTCGAATCGGCCTCGGTCCCGGCGAACAGCTCGATGGCTGCCGTGCCGCCTCCCTGCACGATGGCCTTCCGCTGCGCCGGCGTCGCCATCCGTCCCGCTTCCGCCGCGCTCTGCCAGACCCGGCGCAGCGACGTGGCCGGCGCGCCCACTGCGGCGTACAGCTGGCCCAGCGCGTTCCGCCGCCACGCATCGCTGGCGGAATAGCTGCCGGGAATGAGTGATGCGCCAAAGGCACGCCGCCGTGCGCGGTCGGCCAGGTCGATGGCCTTGGCGGCGTTCGCGATATCGCCCTGATAGGCGAAAACGTTGGCGGCCGATGCGAGGTCCTGGAAGGAGGTGACGCTTCCCTCCACCCGGCCGACGTCGTCGGGAGACACCGAATCGAGTGCCGTCCGGAGCGTGGCCGCGGCGCGATCCACGTCGCCTGCGGCAAACTGAATGCGCGCCTCGACGAATGGATAGTCCGGATCCGACGGCACCACGGCGCGATAGCGACCGACTTCGGCCAGTGCGGCCGGGTAGTCTTCGGCGGCGATGTACGCATCGACCAGTGCGCCATGGGCGCGCGCGGTGGTGGGCTGGGTCGCGACCCATGCGCGCGTGAGGGCGACACCTTCGGCGCGCGCGCGGCGCATCGATTCCGTTCGCGCCGTGCTGTCGAGCGTGGAGCGTCCTGCGACATCGCGCGCAGCGACCACCGAATCACCGGCCAGCAGCCCGATGGCCGAGTTGCCGCGTGCCGCGTCCGATAGAATCGTGCCGACGTGATCGTAGGCCAGCGCGTACGTCGGATCGAGATGCAGCGCCTTCCGGAATGCGCGGAGTCCCTGGGTGAGCTGCGCCGGACCCGCGCGCATGTCACCGTCGTGGAACCACGCTTCGCCGAGGCCGTACCATGCATCGACGTCGGCGCTGTTCCGGGAAATGAGCTGCTCGTAGAGTGACCGCGCGGTCGGCAGGTCGTGCTCGATGAATGCACGGTACGCGCTGATCACCGTCCGCTCGTGCACCGGCAGCGGCGCCGAGTAGGTGGTGGCGCGCACCATCGCGGCGCTCGCGACCGAATCCGACGCGCCCATGATCCACCCGCGGGTGACGGCCAGCTTGTAGTACGCGAGCCCGAATGTCGAATCGATCTGCGTGGCGCGGCGGAGCTCGCGTTCGGCCGTCACGAGATCCCAGCCGCGGAGCGCCTCATCGCCGGCCAGATAAGCGCGAAACGCGGCGAGCGAGCCAGTGGTGGCCTGCGACAGGCTCGCGCGGATTTCGCTGGGGGCGCCGGAGAGGTCGAGCAGGCGCGCGGCGAGCTGATCGAACATCGGGCGCACGTCCTCGCCGGGACGGTCGTCCGCCTGCGCCACCTCGACCCGCTTTCCGGTCGCGACGTCGTAGACTCGCGCCACGAGATGCAGCGAATCGCCCGCGCGGCGGTAATCGCCGAGCACGACGGTCCAGACGCCGGCATCGCGCGCCAGGCGGCGCGCCATGTCGAGACCGATCGCGTCACCCTCGTGGAGGCCGTGGCGCGCGAGCAGGTCGTGCACCTGCTCGTGATCGACGACCTGCAGATCGTTCCACTGCGACAGCGTGAGCGCGAGCATGCTGACACTGCCGTCGTGCAGCCACGCGACATCGGGGTCGCGGCGCAGGTTGTCGAAGGGCAGCACCAGCATCGACTGGCGAGGATTCACTCCGGCGGGCGGTGCGTCGCCCGGACGGAGCAGAAGCCCCGCCCCACCCGCGACAACGACGATGGCGGCAAGCGCGGCCAACCCGATTCGCTGGCGCCGCCTGCGCGGAGCCGGGGCCGGCGCTGTCGCCGCGCCCGACAATGCCGCACGCATTGCCGCCCCGCTCTGGAACCGGTCGGCGGGCGCCTTTTCGAGCAGGCGCGCCACCGCGAGTGCCAGGTTCTTCGGGCAGGCGGGGCATGCGTGCACCACCGACGGCGGCCGCTGCGTCATGTGCTTCGAGACGACCACGCGGTTGGGACCGGTGAACGGGGGCGAGCCGGTCAGCATCTCGTACATCACGATGCCAAGCGCATAGAGATCGCTGCGGCCGTCGATGTCCTCGCCGGCCGCCTGTTCGGGACTCATGTACGCCGGCGTCCCGATCGCGACGCCCGCGCCGGTCGAGACGTCCGCGGCGTTCTCGGCGATGGCGCGGGCAATGCCGAAGTCGGCCAGCAGCGCGCGCCCGTTCGTCGGCTCGAGCAGGACGTTTTCCGGCTTGACGTCCCGGTGGACGACACCGGCACTGCATGCCGCGTCGAGCGCGGCGGCAAGATCGCTGCCGATGCGCGAGACCTGTTCGGGCGCCAGGCGGCGCTCGCGGAGGAGGCGCTGCCGGAGGGTCTCGCCCGGGACTTCGTCCATCACGTACCAGAGCAGGTCGCCGGCGGAGCCGACGGCATGGACCGCTACGATGTTGGGATGGCGGAGCCGGGCGATGGTGCGCGCCTCGGCCAGGAAGCGACGGGCCAGGGCACCGTGCGCGGCCAGCTCGGGATGGATGACCTTGACCGCGACGTAACGGTCGAGCGCGGTGTCGAGCGCGCGGAAAATCACGCCCATGCCGCCACGGCCAAGCTCGCGCTCGAGCCGGTACTCTGGGCCGAGCGCGGTCTGCAGGGTGGCGGAGAGTTCGGGCGTCGAATCCATGTGGCGGATGCTCCGCAGCGGCCGGGCGTATGCGATGGGACCCGGCTTGAATATAGGCCTGATGCCCTTGGATGCCCGAGCGCAGGAAAAGGTTGCGCGTGGCGCTCGCGGCGCGGCCGCCTGTGCGCGGATCGGTTGCGCGCGGGTTGCGATGCCGTCTCTAGCATGACGCGTCACCTTCCAGGATGGACACGTGGTGTACGGGACCGAAGGACTGACGGTCGCCGCGGTACTCACGCCGGGCGAACGACAGCGAGTGGATGCAGCGGGAAGCGGTGTGTTCGCCGTGGTGCACCGCGAGTCGGTGCCGGAGGCGGTGCGGGTGGTGCGTGAGCGAGGCGTCGACGCGGTGCTGGTGAGCGTGCACCGCTGCGACCCGGACGAGATGGCAGCGGTGGGGCGACTGGTGCGGGACTTTCCCGGCATCCCTACCGTCGCGCTTCTCTCGCAGCACGATTCCGGCTCGACCGAAACGTTGCTGCGCCTGGGCGCTTCGGGGGTGCGGCAGGTGGTGGACGTGACGTCGCCGGCGGGATGGTCACAGCTGCGCCAGGTCGTAGGGCAGCCGGCGACTCGGGCAGTGGCCCGGATTCAGGCGCCGATCCTGGAGGCGCTCGCGGATGTTCCGGCTGACGGCCGCCTGTTCATCGAAGTACTCATCCGGCTGGCGCCAGACACACCCACCGTCCGGGCACTCGCCGAAAAAGTGCACGTCCGTCCGAGTACCATGATGTCGCGCTTCGCGCGCGCCGGCCTGCCGAGCCCGAAAAACTATCTCGCCGCGGTGCGCCTGCTGCACGCGGCGCATCTGTTCGAGGCGGGCGGGCTGTCGGTCGCCGACGTGGCGTACCGGCTCGAGTACAGCTCGCCGCAAAGCTTTGGCCGGCACCTGCGCACGATGCTCGGCATCACGTCATCGGAATTCCGCCAGCGATTCCCGTTTCCACTCGCGCTCGAGCGGTTTCTGGAGCTGATGATCGCGCCGTATCGCTCGGTGTGGCGGGAATTCCATCCGCTCGCGGCGGGCGCGTGGGACAGCAGCACCACGGCCAGGCGCCCGCGTTGACCGGGCGGTCAGGGCGTCGGCCCCACGAAGAAGAATGCCAGCACAAACAGTCCGTACACCGTCAGCAGCAGCACGCCCTCGAACCACGTCGTTTCGCCGTCCTGCGCCACCGTGCGCACCGCCAGCGCCGTGGCGGCGATCGCCACCAGCTCGAGCGGATTTCCGAAGACGAGATTCATGGGATGTCCCATGAAGTATGAGACGATCACGAGCACGGGTGCCGTGAGCAGCGCGACCTGAATGCTCGAGCCCACGGTGATGCTCATGACGAGCCCCATCCGGCCCTGCCGCGCAAAGTAGATCGCGGCGAAATACTCCGCGGCGTTGCCGATGATCGCGAGCACCGTGACGCCCAGGAAGAATTCAGACAAGTGCAGTGCGTGCGCGGAGGCCTCGAGCGCGCCTGACACCAGCTCGGATTCAAGCGCAACGAAGGCGGTACCGACCACCAGCACCGTGAGCGAGCGCCACAGCGGCCATGCGGTGGCCCGGCCCTCGCCTTCGGGTTCGTCGTCGTCTCCGAACGCGCTGCTGTGCGTGAAGAAGGTGTAGACGAGGTTGGCTGCATACGCCGCGATCAGCAGCACGCTCACACCCAGACTCAGATATTCATCGAGGCTCGATGCCTGCGCGCGCGGGCTCACGTCTCGCACGGTGTAGTCGAAGACGGCGGGGATGAGCAGCGCGATTACGGAAAGAATCAGCAAGCTGGAGAGCAATCCCGCGCGCTCGCGCGAGAAGGTCTGTTTTTTCCGGCCCCAACTTCCCGCCAGGACCGCCAGGCCGAGGCCGAGCAGTCCGTTGCCGACGAACGACCCGGTGATCTGTCCCTTGGCCACATCCGGCCTTCCCGCGCTCAGCACGAACAGCGCGAGAATCAGCTCGGCAACATTGCCGAACGTCACATTGAGGAGCCCGCCCAATGCCGAGCCGGCGACGCGTGCAATCTGCTCGGTGGCGCGCCGCATCCACTCCGCGAGCGGCACGATCGCGAGCGCGGCGGCCGCAAAGATCCAGAGCGGCGGGGCGTGCAGCCCGTAGCGCAGCACGAGCGACACCGGGACGAGCACGAGCAGCCAGGTCATCGGATCAACCGGCCGGAAGCACTTCCCCGCGGCACTCGCCGAAGCCGATACGTACCGCGCCGGCGCGCTCGCAGCTGCCGCGCATGATGATCTCGTCGCCGTCCTGCAGGAATTTCCTGGTGTCGCCGTCGGGCAGTGTGATCGGCTCGGCACCGCGCCAGGTGAGTTCCAGCATGCAGCCGCGCTCGTCGCGGCCGGCGCCGGACACCGTGCCGCTCGCGATCAGGTCGCCGGGGCGAAGGTTGCACCCATTGCTCGCGTGGTGCGTGAGCATCTGGCCGAGGGTCCAGTACATGTCGCTGAACGTGCTGCGCGAGAGGCGCGCGGGCGCCTCACCCGCGTCGCGCATGCGGCGCGAGCGGATCGATACCTCGAGCGTGATGTCAAAGCCGCCGCAATCGCGGTTCCCGGCGCCGTCGAGGTATGGCAGTGGAGTCGGATCGCCGGCGGGACGGCGGTACGCGGCGGTGCGGAATGGCGCCAGTGCCTCGAGTGTCACCACCCAGGGTGATACCGTCGTGGCGAAGTTCTTGGCGAGGAACGGTCCGAGCGGCTGATACTCCCAGCTCTGGATGTCGCGCGCCGACCAGTCGTTCACGAGGCAGAGGCCGAAAATGTGCTCGTCGATCTCGGCCAGCGGAATTGGCGTGCCCAGCGCATTGCCGCGACCGACGAAGCAACCGACTTCCATCTCGTAATCGAGCAGTCGTGACGGTCCGAACTCCGGTGCGTCGGCCTGGGCGTCCTTCAACTGACCGGCCGGCCGGCGGACGGGTGTGCCGGTGGCGACGATCGACGAGGCTCTGCCGTGATAGCCGATCGGCACGTGCTTGTAGTTGGGGAGCAGCGGATTGTCGGGCCGGAACATGCTGCCGACATTGGTCGCGTGATGTACCGACGCGTAGAAGTCGGAATAGTCGCCCACGCGCGCGGGCACCAGCATCTCCGCGCGTGTCATCGGGACGAGGAGATCGTCGCGCATCGGACTGCCGGTGCGGAGCAGCCGGCTCACTGCATGCCGGAGCCCGCTCCAGTGCGTCCGGCCCAGCGCCATCAGGCCGTTGAGCGCGGGCGCGTCGCACGCCTCGGCTGCCGGTGCCACCGCACCGCCGAGCAACTCGGCGTGCCGCGCCGCGGCTACATCGAAGATCTGATCGCCGATCGCGACTCCGACCCGCGCGCGCTCGTCGCGATCCGGATGGCGGAAGACGCCGAATGGCAGGTTCTGAATCGGGAAATCGGTTCCCGGCGCCTGCGCCGTGGCTACCCAGCTCGTGAGCTGGGGATCGTGCGTTTCATCGAGCGTCGGAGTCATAGGAGCCGGAGGGAGTGCAGGTCGTCGACCGGCTCGGTGAACGAGCATGAGCCGAACGTGGTGGCGGCGCGAAGGCGCGCGTGGCGAAGATCGTCGAGGTCGAGCCGATGACCGCGCCAGGTCGCGCCCGAATCGTCGATGGTCAGTGTCGCTGGGTCCGACGTCTGCAGGAGTGATTCGATGTCCGCGAGCGGCAGGCCGTGTGTCGCAAATGCGGCGGCGAGAAAGACGTTGAGAAAGCCGTACATCATTCCCCGCTCGCTGTCGTCCGCGTAGGTGAGGCGATACGCGCCCCGGAGCGGATGATGGAGGCCAGCCGTCGCCTTGAACGGCACGCCGGCATCGACGCATGCGCGGATGAAGCGGGCAAGCTCGTCGGGCGGAGGAAACACATCTCCGGTCACGCCGCCGGTCCGCACCTTTGCGCGGGCTCCGCGGCCGCCGATCGCGGCAATCAGGTCCGCCGGATCATCGGCGACCGGGATTTCGATGTACATCGTCGTTCCGCCACGCGATGACTGAATCAGTTTTTCGATGGCCTCCACCGATCCGGCCTTTGTTTCGATCGTGTCCACGACCGCGAGTCCTTCGGCCGGATGCGAGTGCCGCGCATTGAACGCATCGATGCGTTCCAGGTCATCGGCACTTCCGCTGGTGAGGATGCTGAGCCGCCACGGCTCGTCGGCGGCATACGCCGGGAGGAGTGCTGCTGCGGCCTGCTCGAACTCGTCGAGCTGGGCGGCGCGAGCGATGAACCGGCCGAGCATCCAGGAAAACGCGCCGTCGCGATAGCCGGCGTATGCGCGAACCGCGCCGGCCATGTCGAGCTGCGCGGGCGGAAAGAGCCCGGCGTAGTCAACCAACTCGGCGAGCAGAATACGGATCCCGGCGTTCGGCACAGGCAGCGGCTCCTTTCTCCGGCCCAATATAGTCCGGCTCGGCGGCGGTGCGGGCTGAAACCAGGACGCCAGGCAGGTCGTAGGCGGGTGCCTATGCAACGATCAATTCTCGGTGCTTCGTGGCGCGTGGGCGTGCAGACGCTGCGCGCGAATCCGCTGCGGACGGTGCTTTCCACGCTTGGCGTCATCATGGGAGTCGCGTCGCTCGTATCGGTGCTGGCCATCGGTGACGGCGTCGAGGCATTCGCGCGGGCGCAGATCAACAATACCACAGACCTGCAGGCGCTCACCGTAATCCCTCGCACCTTCGACATGATCGACAACGTCCGTATTCCGCGGAGCGATGTACCGACGTTCACGCTCGAGGATGCTGGTGCGCTCTCTGCCGCGCTCTCGCCGCGCGCCGCCGTCGCCATCCTGGTCCAGGGGTCCGCGCGCGTGCCGCCAGCGGACACGGGCCGGCCGCGGGCGGCAGCGGTGACCGCCGCGACGGCCGGCGTGGCAAACTGGGTACGCGAACCGCTCGTGGCCGGGCGGCTCATCAACGATGGAGATGTCGCGTCGCGTGCGCGTGTGGCCGTCGTTTCGGCCGCGCTCGCAGCGGTCGCTGCACCGGGTACGGCTGTGGCGGATGTTCCGGGGCGCATACTTCGCCTCGAGCGCGACAGCTTTCGCATTGTCGGCGTGCTCGGTGCGACCGGACCGCGGCAGGAACTCACGGCGCTGGTGCCCTTTACGCTGGCCGATGTCGCCATGGCTCCGGCCGCCGGACCGCGCGCACCGATGTTATTCGCCCGCGCCACTCACGTGGAGGACGTGCCGGCGGTCAAGCGCGACGTCGCGCACTGGCTCAGCGCGAGACTGGGTGCATGGAGCGAGCAGGTGACGCTGAGCGGCGGCGAGGGGCTCCGGCTGAATCAGGCGCGCACCGCGATCCTTGTGTTCAAGCTGGTCATGGGAACGTTCGCGGGAATTTCACTGATCGTGGGCGGAATCGGAATCATGAACGTGCTGCTCGCGGCCGTGACCGAGCGGACGCGCGAGATCGGCATCCGGAAGGCCACTGGCGCGCGCCAGCGGGACATCCTGGTGCAGTTCCTCGCCGAGTCGGTGGCGATTTCCGGCGCGGGAAGCGTGATCGGCGTTGTGATCGGCCTTGCGGTCGCATTTGCGGCGACCGCGGTGATGCGGCACCAGACTCAGGCCGAAGTGCATGCGGCGTTCACCTGGACGACGCTCTTCATTGCGGCGCTGGTGTCGATCGTTACCGGACTCGCATTCGGCACCTACCCCGCCCTTCGCGCATCCCGCCTCTCGCCAATCGACGCCATTCGCCACGAATAGTCCGTCATCCGTCCGCCGGTTCAACGATGGCGATGTAGTGCTGCGCCTGCGCGATATCGGCGATGCGCGCATGCAGATGCATGGTCGCAACGCCGCCATTCCGGCGCCGGAGCCGCACGTGCTCGATGCCCGTCGCGGCCGCAGACGCCAGCAGGTGCATCACCCGTTCCCGCTCCGGCGCATCAACGAACAGTCCGTCGATCCGGGCGAACTCGAGCGCTTCCGCGCGCGACGCATAGCCCAGCATCGCGGCGAATGCGCCGTTGAGCGTGACGAAGCGGCCCTCCCGGTCCAGGCGGCAAATGCCGGCGGGCGCCTGCTCGATCAGGACACGATACTGCTCCTCGGATGCACGAAGCGCGTCCTCGACCCGGCGACGCTCGATCGCGGCTTGCTTCAGATCCTCCACCTGTTTCCGAAGCCCGACGACCTCATGAATGAGGTCCTGCTTCGGTTTGTGCTCGTCGCGCACGGCGATTTATACGGAGCGCGGGACGGAATGCACTGCAATGCGAACACGACGTGATGGCACACGACCTCCGATGACGGGGACCGACGGAACACGAGCGCAGGATCGGGCGGCACCTCCACGTGCGAGTGGATGCTGATTCGACGTTCGGGCGCGCTGCGCGCGCACATCGGCGACCCGTTTCATTATGGGATGGGGCTTGATTGGACCGCAGAAACGCAGAGCACGTCGAGTACAGCACACCACCATCGGAAGCCACTCCACCTGCGGACCGCTGAGTTTCGGTCGAGATAGAGGCGTGCGTCAGTCTTCGCCGGCTTCGCTCCGGCGGCGGGAGAGCTCGCGCTCGACACGGGCCTGGATCATTTCGATCCCGATGCGATTGAAGCCGCCCTCGGGGAGGATGACGTCGGCGTAGCGTTTGGAGGGCTCGACGAACTCGAGGTGCATGGGACGCACGGTGGAGAGATACTGCTCGATGACGTTGGGCAGCGATCGGCCGCGCTCATTGGTATCGCGCAGCAGGCGGCGGATGAAGCGCAC
>JBDTQV010000024.1:0-14110 GCA_039932015.1 Gemmatimonadota bacterium
CGGGCGCCGGCGTGCTCGTGGAGCGCGCCGCAGCAGGCCTGGCCGCGCACTTCGACGACTCGATATCCGTTGGCTTCGAGGGTGCGTCGCACGGCATCATGCACGTGGCCGAAGAGCGAATCCATGACACAGCCGCGAAAGAGGGCGACGGTGCCACGGGCTTCGGTGTCGGTGTGGGGCGCGGCGGGCGCGGCGGGCGCACGCGGAGCATGGGGCGCTCTCGCGGTGCCGAGCGCGGCGGCGGGCTTCGTCGCGGCCACCATGCCCATGCTGAACGCAGTTTGGCGCGTGCCCGCGAGGCGCGCCGGCAGCCCCGTCGCACGCAGCAGCCGGGCAGCCGCGAAGACTGGTCGCCAGAACACGCTCCGCCGGAAGACGCCGAGCACGAGGCGCGCGCGCACGCCAAGTCCGCGCGCGGCCGCCAGCTGCGCGCGCGCTGCCTCCAGCCCCCGTCCGTACCCCACGCCGGATGGACACACCGGCTCGCACCCGCGGCAACCGAGACACGCATCGAGGTGCTGACCGAGCGCGGCGTCGGTGGCCGGAATCTCGCCGCGCTCGAGCGCGCGCATGAGCACGATGCGGCCGCGCGGGCTGTCGGCTTCGTCACCGGTGGCGAGATAGGTGGGACAGGCGGGAAGGCAGAAGCCGCAGTGCACGCAGGGATCGAGCGCGGCGTACGGCGATGGGCGTACGGTTGCGTCAGGCGCCATCGGCAACTTCGCCCTCGAGTGCGACGCGGAAATTCTCCCGGGGATCGAACGTGTCGCGCAGACGGTTGACCAGGATTGCCACGCCTTCGCGGTATGCGCCGAAGTGACCGGTGGCGTGGCGCACCGGCCAGGGCGCGCGCTCGACGGTCATCGGGATCTCGCGCGTCGCGGTGGTCCGCCGGAGCGCACGCAGGTGGTCGACGGTGGCGTCGCCGGTCCAGCGCAGCATCCCGCCGGCCGCACCGGCCGAGATGAGGCCTTCGTCAAGATGGTGGGCGACGAGGTCGAGCGTGTCGTCGAGCCCGTCGGCCAGGACGCCGAGGCGGATTGTCACCGGGCCGCCGAGCGCGGCGCGCGCGGTGAGTCCCCAGAATGCGGCGGTCCGGTCGACGGGAAGCGCGTGCCAGGCGAGGTCGTTCGCGGCGCTCAGCGTGCGGACGCCCGCATGCACGGCGACGTCCGTGCCGGTGAAGCGCGCGGCGAGTATCCAGTCCGATTCCGCGGCGAGTGCGGGGGAGAGCAGCTCGAGGGCGGCGGGTGCGACCCCCGCGGCGGTGAGATCGCGTGCCGCGGAGGTGAGCGCGTCTCGGGTGCCGCGCGCGGTGTGCGTCGCATCGGCCCGCGGCAGTGCCCGGAGCCGTACGTTGAGCTCGGTGATTACGCCGAAACCGCCAAAGCCGCCGACCTGCAGCTTGGTGAGATCATAGCCGGCCACGTTCTTGACGACGCGTCCGCCCGCGCGGACGACGCGCCCGTCGCCGGTGGCCACCGCGCAGCCGAGAATGTGATCGCGCACGGGGCCGAAGCCGAGGCGGAGCGGACCCGATGTGGCGGTGGCGACGAGCGAGCCGATGCTGCGCTCCGGCCGGCCCGGCGGATCGATTGCGAGCCACATGCCGTCGTTGGCGAGGCGGCGGCGCACCGCTTCGAGGGGTGCGCCGGCCTGCACGGTGGCGACGAGATCGGCGGGACTCACCGAGACGACCTGATCGAGGCCGCGGGTGCTCAGTGCGAGATCGGCGGGGGCATCCGCCGGGAGCCAGGTGCCTTGGCCCTCGAGCCGCACTTTCCAGCCTTCTTCATAGGCGAGCCGGCACACTTCGGCGACACCATCGGTGGTGTCCGGCGTCGCTCGGGGGAGGCCGTCGGCGTCGCGCTCGACGCCAGCGGTGCCGAGGAGTGCGCGGAGCCGGGCGAGGACGGCGCTCATGAGGCGGTCTCGGGACGGTTTTTCACGCGACACCGGCCGCGCGCCATTCACGACAGGTGTGCTGCGGGAAGACCTTTGACGGGTTGGCGCGCGTGTACGGGTCGAAGACGTGGCGGACGGCGCACATTGCCTGGAGCGTCGCGGCGTCGAAGACCAGCGGCATGTAGTCGCGCTTGTCGGAGCCGACGCCGTGCTCGCCGGTGATGGTGCCGCCCGCCGCGACGCAGACTTCCATGATCTCGCGGCTCGCGTCGTGGACGCGCCCCGCCAGCTCGTGGTCGCGGCGATCGAAGCTGATGTTGGGATGCAGATTGCCGTCCCCTGCATGGAACACGTTGCTGACGGTGAGCTGGTAGCGATCGCTGATCTCGCCGATCTGCTCGAGTACGCGCGGCAGCGCGCTCCGCGGAACGACTGCGTCCTGTACGGCAAGATCGGGCGCGATACGGCCCATCGCGCCGAACGCTTTTTTGCGGCCCTGCCACAGGCGCGCGCGGTCGAACGCCGTGGCGGCGCTCCGGACGTCGCGTGCGCCATGACTTCGGAGAATCGTTTCGACGGCGGCCGCTTCACCGTCGACGGCATCGCGCTCGCCGTCCACCTCCACCAGCAGCACGGCGGCGGCGTCGGTGGGATACCCCGCGGCGTAGATGGACGCTTCGACGGCGGCGACGCACGCGCGGTCCATCATCTCGAGCGCGGCGGGAACAATGCCGGACGCGATGATCGCCGAGACCGCTTCGCCGGCCTGGCGGACGCTCGCGAAATCGGCGAGGAGGGTGCGAACACTGGCGGGGATCGGCTCGAGCCGTACGGTGATCTCGGTCGCGATGCCGAACATGCCTTCGCTGCCGACGAACAGGCCGACGAGATCAGGGCCCCACGGCTCGCCGGCATGGGAGCCGAGGCGGACGACATCGCCTTCGGGCAGCACGACCTCGAGGGCGACGACGTGATTGGTCGTCACGCCGTACTTCAGGCAATGCGGTCCGCCTGCATTCTCCGCCACGTTTCCCCCCACCGTGCACGCCGTCTGGCTCGATGGATCGGGGACGTAAGCGAGCCCGAAGGGCAACACCGCGTCCGAGAGCCGCGCGTTGACGACGCCCGGCTCGAGCACGGCGCGGCGGCGGACCGGATCGATCGAGAGAATGCGGGTGAGGCGGGTGAGCGTGATCAGCACCGCGTCGCTGTCGGCGACGGCGCCGCCGGAGAGGCCGGTGCCCGCGCCGCGCGCGACGAACGGTACGCGCGCCGCCGCGAGTGCGCGGACGATGGCGATGAGCTCGCCGCGGGTGCCGGGCAGGACGACGACACCGGGATACGATTCGCGCGTGGGCAGGCCGTCCATCGCGAACGTCGCGAGCTCGGCGCGGCGATGGCGCACCCAGCGCGGCCCCACGATGCGTCCGAGCTCGGCGACGAGCGCGGGTGTCACGCGATGATGTCCGGGTGGTGGCCGCCCTTGCCGTTCGACTGCGAGCGGAGCTGCACGCTGGCCGCGGACTCGGCGGTGGCGATGAGCGACGGCAGCAGCAGAAGCAGCGCCTGCACGCGCTCGTTGGTCGAGCGGGTTTCGAGGAGCCGGCGCTTGATCGGATCGGTGTGGAGCGTGGAGGCGGCCTGGAACGAAAGCAATTCCGGATCGTCAGCGATGGCCGGGACCGGTGAGGCTGGCGGCGCTGGCGGCGTCGAATCGACGAGGCCCAGGAGCTCGGCGTGGCGCCGATGGAGCGTACGGAGCGTCTCGACGTCGTCGGCCTCCGGCTCGGTGCCTGGCTCATCGGCAAACTCATCCACGAGCGCGACATCGAACGGACGCTCGACGACGAGATAGCGGCGGATCACGAAGCGCTGCTGGCCCGACAGGACGATGTTCGAGCGGCCATCCGCGAGCATCTGCGCGTCGGCGATGGTGCCGATGCAGCCGATGGTTCCGGTGGGCGGCCGGCCATCGGGCCCGGTGGGCACCATCCCGATCGACCGCTCCCCGTCGAGCGCCTCCGCCAGCATCTGCCGATAGCGCGGCTCGAAGATGTGCAGCGGGAGCGGTGCGCCCGGGAAGAGAACGACGTCGAGCGGGAAGAGCGGGAGGCGGGTGGAGGCGTGCATGCCGAAATGTAACGGGCGGCGGCGGCGGAAGGGCGGGCGGGGTGCGTCTTGGGAAGTGGCGGAGGGGAGGAGGGGATTGGGGCAGTTTTTTTACCGCAGAGACGCAGAGGGCGCATTGGCAGGACCCGATTTTTCTTGATTCGGTTCGATGAGGGCCGTCCATCCTCTGAGCCCTCTGCGTCTCTGCGGTTAAAAAAAAATGCCCCGACGCTCCGCATCACCGACCCGATTGCCGCGGCGGCGGCGCCGCCTCGCAATGACGCGCGAGCGGTCGGCCCGCCGGTCTAGGCGGCCCCGCAGAAGCGTTCGAGCAGCAGCACGTCCGGCGATTCGCGGAGCTTCTCGAATGCACGCTCACGGATCTGGCGGATGCGTTCGCGGGTGACGCCGAGGAGCTCGCCGATCTTCTCGAGGGTGAGCGCTTCGGAGCCTTCGTCGAGACCGTAGTAGAGCGAGAGGATCTTGCGTTCGCGCGGGGTGAGGTGACGGGCGAAGATGCGGTCGATGAACTCGCGCATCAGGCGCATGTCGGTGTGCTCTTCGATGTCGGTGCCGCCGGTGCCGGCCACGCGCTCACCGAAGGTGCTGGCAGAGCGATCCTGGCGCTCGATTGGCGCGTCGAGCGAGACCTCGGTGGTGGTCATGCGGCGCGCGGAGCGGATCCCGTCGATCGTCTCGCCCAGCGCCATCGCAAGCTCCGCGTCGGTGGCGGGACGGCCGAGCTCCTGGCTCAGCAGTGCCGCGACCCGGCCCATCTTGACGAGCGCCGCGTTCTGGTTGAGCGGGATGCGCACCGTGCGGGTCTGCTCGGCGAGCGCCTTGAGCACGGCCTGACGCACCCACCAGACGGCGTAGGAGATGAATTTTACGCCGTGCTCGGGATCGAACTTCCGCACCGCCTTGAGCAGCCCCTCATTGCCGATAGCCACCAGCTCGGAGAGCTCGAGTCCGTGTCCCTGGTAGCGCTTCACGTACGAGATCACGAACCGGAGATTGGCGGTCACCAGCCGTTCGGCCGCGACGGGATCGCCGAGTTGCGCGAGGCGGGCGAGACGCCGCTCCTCGTTCACATCGGTGATCATCGGGAGTTTCTGGATGTCGTGGAGGTACTGATCGAACGATCCGATAGGCGTAGCGCGAATGGCCGGGCGGGCTTTCCCGGGACGTACCTGTGGCATGAGTCGACCCCTGCGCGAGATGGATACGGCGAATCGGATCTGGTGCTTCTTGTGGCCCGGCGGGCCTTTGATGGGGATGAGAGAATATGGGGAAAAAGCGTGTAACCGTCAATAGATTTCCACTATCCACATCACAAATCGTTCCCGGCGTGCGCGTTCTGGAGTTTATCCACTGTGGGTACGCGTGGGGATTGGCTGGGGGTGTGGCGCCGATGCGGCTAGCGGCAGCCGATCTCCAGCAGGGACGCCACGATTGCGGGCTCGGGTGCGGCGGTGGTCCAGCAGTTTTCGGTTGCTGCGGGGGTGCCGGGGGACGCGATCAGGGCGAAGTGGGCCGTGCCGGAGCGGGTCTTTTTGTCGGCGGCCATGGCCGATTTTACCGCAGAGACGCGGAGGGCTTCCGGGAGGCGAATGGGGAGGTGGAAGCGGGTGAGGATCGCCTCGATTTTTTGGGGGAGCGTGGCGGCTGCCAGGCCCAGGAGGACTGACAGGTGGGCTTCCGCGATCAGGCCCAGGGACACGGCTTCGCCGTGGGTGAGTTGATAGCTGGAGGCGACCTCCAGCGCGTGGGCTACCGTGTGGCCGGCGTTGAGGAGGGCGCGGGGGCCGGACTCGCGTTCGTCGGCTGCGGCGATCGATGCCTTGATCCGGACGCTGCGATGGACCAGGTCGGTGAGCGTGACGGGGTCGCGGGTGAGGATTGCGTCGGCGTTGGTGTCGAGCCAGGCCAGATACCCGGCATCCGCGACGAGCCCGTGCTTGATCACCTCGGCCATGCCGGAGTTGTAGTCGCGGTCGGGGAGCGTCGACAGGACGAGTGGATCGGCAATGACGGCGGCCGGGGGATGGAACGCGCCGATCAGATTCTTGCCGGCCGGGGTGTCGAGGCCGGTCTTGCCGCCGATGGACGCATCGACCATCGCAAGAAGCGTCGTGGGGACCTGCACGAAAGGGACGCCGCGGAGGTAGGTGGCGGCGACGAAGCCGGCGATGTCGCCGACGACACCGCCGCCGAGTGCAATCATGGCGGTGTCGCGGCCATATCCGGCCGAGAGGAGTTGATCGGAAAGCGTCGCCCAGGTCTCGCGTGTCTTGGACGACTCGCCGGCGGGGAAGACGTAGCGCGCGGGCCAGCCCGACCGCTCGGCGTCGCTGCAGGTGCGCGGGCGCGCGGTCCACGCGGTGTTGGTGCCGGCGAGATAGTCGGCGTAAAGGGCGCTCACGTTCGAGTCGGTGATGAGCGCGGTGCTCCGGCCGGGCAGGTGGCGGGCGACGAGGCCGGGGAGCTCCTCGATCACTCCGGACGCGATGTATACCGGATAGCTGCCGCCTGCATGGGCGACGTGAACGGCGGCCGTGCGCTGAGCGGCGTCGCCTACCACGTCACGTCGCCGGCACCGCCACGATGGTTGGCGAGCCGGGCGAGGGCGAAGAGGAGATCGGAGAGGCGATTGAGGTAGACGATGAAGAGCGCGGGGACTTCGGTGTCGTGCGCCAGATGCACCACCGAACGCTCGGCGCGGCGGCAGACGGTGCGCGCGACATGCAGCGCCGCCGCCTTGGGTGTGCCGGCGGGAAGGACGAAGGCGCGGAGCGGCGGCAGCTCGGTGTCGGCTGCGTCGATGGCGCGCTCGAAGACGGCGATGCGTTCGTCGGAGAGATCGGCCTTGGCGAGCGCCTTGGCGACCTTGTCCGGATCCGGCGTCGCGAGATGGCCGCCGATGGAAAAGAGATCGCGCTGGATGGAGGCGAGCAGCTCGTCGAAGAGCGGCGGCGGCTCGGTTGCGCGGGCGACGCCGATGGCGGAGTTGAGCTCGTCCACATCGCCGTAGGCACTCACGCGCGGATGGTCCTTGGCCACGCGGCCGCCGCCGAAGAGGCCGGTTTCGCCTTCGTCTCCCGTCCGGGTATAGATCTTCATGGCTGCATTATAATTCACCCCCGCGCGCATCCGGTGCGCGCGCGCCTTCGACGCACTCGCAACATGCACACCTACCCGGGAGCGGCAGTGGCCGAGCAGGCGATTACGGACGTCACGATCATCGGCGGCGGACCCACCGGGCTCTTCGCCGCCTTTTATGCCGGCATGCGCGGCGCCAGCGCGCAGATCATCGACGCACTGCCGGCGCTCGGCGGGCAGCTCATGGCGCTGTATCCCGAAAAATACATCTTCGACGTCGCCGGCTTTCCCAAGGTGCTGGCCAAGGACCTGGTGCGCGACATGGCGGCGCAGGCGCTGCAATTCGGCGCCCGGACGCATCTGGGCGAGACGGTGACGGGACTGACTCGCACGGAGGACGCCGAGCAGGGACACTTCGCGCTCACGACTGAAGCGGGCACGTACCCCACGCACACGATCATCATCGCCGCGGGCATCGGCGCGTTCGAATCTAGGAAGCTGCCGCTCGACGGCGCGGAGCAATGGGACGGACGCGGGCTCTACGACAAGGTGCTCGATCCGACAGTCTTTGCCGGCAAGCGTGTGCTGCTGGTGGGCGGGGGCGACTCCGCATTCGACTGGGCGGTGAACCTGCAGGGTATCGCGAAGAGCATCACGCTCATCCACCGGCGCGACCAGTTCCGCGCGCATGCGGCGACCGTGTCACAGGTCGAAGCGCTGCAGCGCTGCGGCAGCTGCGACATGCACGTGTTTACCGAGGTGAAGGCGATTCACGGCGGCGATCGCATCGAGCGGGTGACACTGGTGAACGCGAAGACGAAGGCCGAGCACGAGCTCGAGGTCGACGCGGTGATTCCGCTGCTCGGTTTTCACTCCGATCTCGGCGCAATCAAGGCGTGGGGACTCGATACGGACAAGGCAGACATCAAGGTCGATCAGGTGATGTCGACCAATGTGCCGGGGATCTACGCGGCCGGGGACATCACGAGCTATCCGGGAAAGCTGAAGCTGATCGCGACGGGGGTAGGGGAGGCGTGCATCGCGGTGAACAATGCGGTGCACTACATCAATCCCAAGGCAAAGGTCAACCCGGGGCATTCGTCGAATCTGGCGATCTTCGGGATGAAGGATGATTAGAGATTGGGGATGATTAGAGATTGGGGATGATTAGAGATTGGGGATGATTAGAGATTGCGGCTTGTTTTTTACCGCAGAGACGCAGAGGGCTTCGGGGACACGCGGAATTCATAGAGCCGAATCAAGAAAAAGCAGGTAGTGTGGTCTCGTGCCTGAAGCTCCCGGCACGAGACCACACTACCTGCAGTTCATGGTCTTTGTCCCACCAGATCTGGTCACGGCAAGGAGCCCTCTGCGTCTCTGCGGTAAAAAAACCGCCCCGAGGCTCCGCATCACCCGCCAGATTGCCCCGGCGGCTGAAGTCGCCTCGCAATCACCGCGCCAGGCGACCATCTCCGCCGTTCTACCGCTTCCTTCTCCGAAACCGCTCCATCTGCTTGGCGCGCAGGAAGAACTTCAACGTCGCGGCACCGGCCTCGATGCGGTCGGTCTCGATTCCCATGACGCCGCTCTTTGGGAAGTCGACGTTGAGGCGGGCGGTGGCGCCGGTGAGGAGGAGGGACGCGAGATCCTCCAGGAATGGCGAGTGGCCGACGAGTGCCACCGTTGCCTTCGGGTCGACATTGGCGAGGCATTCCTGGAACGCCTCGATGCGCGGCTCGGCGGTGAGTGCTTCGCAGGGCGTGGGGTCTATATCGAGGCCGAGCTCTTCGACCATCACCTCGCTCGTCTGCAGCGCCCGGATCCAGGGGCTCGTGAGAATCAGCGATGGCTCGAGATCGAGGCGGGCCAGTGCCCGGGTCACGGTCGCGTGCGCGGCGCGGCCGGGGTTGGTGACCGGGCGGAGCCGGTCGTCCGGCCAGCGCTCGGGGTCGCGCTCGCCGGCCTGCGCGTGACGCACGAGTAGCAACAGCATACGGCCTCCTATTTCCCCATCTGCACGACGATGCTGTCGATCTGCGCCAGGATCGTCCGGGTGGGCAGGTTGTGATGGTTCGCTTCGATCGAGAATGTAAGCGTCCGGCCGGTGGGCAGCTCGATGAAGCCCGACAGGGTGTTGACGCGCGAGATGCTGCCGGTCTTGGCCCGCACCTTTCCTTCGAGCGGCGTACCGATGAAACGGTTGTGCAGCGAGCCGCGCTCGCCCGAGTGCGGCAGGCCGGCAGCGAATGTCGGGTAATGGGGATGGCGACGGATGAAGCGCAGGATCTGCGTGAACGCGAGCGGGCTCACGAGATTGTTGGCCGCGAGACCCGAACCGTCGGTTACCGCGAACTGGGTCGAATCGACGTGAATCGAGTCGATCAGGAACCGCCGCTCGACGCGCAATCCCTCCTCCCATGTGCCCGCCGTGCCGAAGCGCCGGCCGACCTGCTTGAGGGTCATTTCGGCGAACCAGTTCTGGCTCGTGTTGAGGATCGGAAAGATCCACTCGCGGAATGGCCGCGAGGTGACTTCGGCGAGCGGCGGCCCCATGCGCGCAACGTGGTAGACCATCGAGTCGGTGGTGGAACGCACCGTGCCCGAGACCGAGATGCCGGCCTCATTGAGCATCGCGCGCAGCGCCTGCGCGGCGAAGCGGTTCGGATCCGGCAGCGCGAAGTAGTCGGTGCCACCGCGTCCGCCGAACGCGGCCGTTCCCTCGGCCCAGAGGTGCATCGTGCCGGGCTCGCGGTAGATGCGATCGCCGATGTCATTGCGGCCGCCCGCGGGTGCCGTGCTGGTGCGATTCTCCAGCATTACGTCGCCGAAGTCCGGTGAGAACGAGAGTGCCGCCGGCGCGCCGACCACTGGCCCCGGCGCCCATTTGATGTCGATGCTGTTGTCATTGAAGCCGAGTCCTGAGACCGGCGCGGCGTACCACCAGTTGAGATCGTAGGCGTTCCAGCCGTCGCGCACCAGATCCCCGCCGAAGTAGCTCCCATCGCCGACGATGTCGCCAGTAATCGTGCGAATGCCGCGCGCGCGGAGCGCCACGGCCAGCTCGCGAACCCGCGTGAACGGGTCGGTGTCGCACGCACGCGCCGCGGTCGTGTCCACCGCATAACAGCGCACGCCGAAGGTCGGATCGCCGCGCCCGTAGAGCACGAGGTTTCCGTGCAGCACGCTGTCGGTCACCGTGCCATCGGCGTAGACGCTCGTCTGCACGGTGAATCCCGGATCGAACAACGCGGATGCTACCGCCGTCACCAGAATCTTTGTATTGCTGGCAGGAACGAACATCCGATCCGCATCCCGCCCGTAGAGCAGCTTGCCGTTCTCGTCCACCAGTGCGACGCCCCAGAGGATATGCCGGAACGGCGCGGCATCGAGCCGGGAATCGATGCGGCTCGCGAGCGATTGCGCGGAGGCGGCAGGGCGGAAGAGCGGAAACGCGGAAAACAGCGTGAGGGCCAGAAGCAGGTGAGCGAAACGCGTCGTCGTCGCGACGCGGAGGGTTCCTCGGCATGAGCCGATCTGGTGGGACAAAGCACGTGAAAGGCAGGTTGTGTGGTTTCGTGCCTGGAGCTCCGGGCGCGAGACCACAACTACTCCTACTTTTCGTCCACGGACTTCGGAACGCCGCGTCGCACGGAGCCCTCTGCGTCTCTGCGGTGAATAAACGCGCCCGGATTGCCGCGGCGGCTCCGCCGCCTCGCAATGACCTGTGTCCTGCCGCGGCGCCCCCCGGTGACCCGTCATCGGCGCCTCCGCCCTGCCGGAGTCAGTCATACGCCACTCGGGGATCGACTTTCGCATAGACAAGGTCCGTCAGAAGGTTGACGAGGACGAAGACGAGGCTCAGGAAGAGAATGCTGCCCTGGACCGCCGGAAGATCGCGCTTCTCGATGGCGGTGAGCACGTAGCGGCCGACGCCGGGCCACGCAAAGATCGTTTCCGTCAGAATCGAACCGGTTAGATAGCTGCCGAAGTCGAGGCCGAGGACGGTGACGACCGGGAGCAGCGCGTTCCGCAGCGCATGGCGGAGCACGACGCGAGGCTCGCCGAGCCCTTTGGCGCGCGCGGTGCGGACGAAGTCGCTCCGAAGGACTTCCTGCATGGCGGCGCGCGTCATGCGCGAGAGGAATGCGATCGAGCGCATGCCGAGCGTGATGGCAGGCAGAATCAAGAAGGTGAAGCCGCCGGAGCCGGACGGCGGCAGCCATCTCAGCGTCACCGCGAATATCAGAATCAGCAGCAGTCCGACCCAGTAGACCGGAAACGACACGCCGGCATACGCGATGAGCGCGCTGATGCGATCGGGCCACGAGCCCGGGCGCCAGGCGCCATAGATGCCAACCGACACGCCGACCAGCGTCGCGAACGCCATCGCGGCGCCGGCAAGTCGGAGCGTGGCCGGGAAGCGCTCGGTGAGGTCGCGCAGGATGGGCCGGCCGGTGATGTAGGAGCGGCCGAGGTCGCCGGTGACGACGCCTCGCGCGTAGCGCACGAACTGGGTGGGGAGGGGATCGTCGAGATGCAACTCGGCCCGGAGGCGCGCGAGCGTCGCGGGGTCGGCGCGCTCGCCCACCATGGCCTGCACGGGATCGCCCGGTGCGACGTAGAGGAGCAGGAACGTGACGACGAGCACGCCGAGCAGCGTCGGCAGCAGGAGTGCCAGGCGAACGGCGAGGAATCGCCTCACTTCGTTTGCCGTGCCTCGGTCCAGCGCTGCGCGTTGAACACCGCCGGAATGTGCCAGCCTTCGAGCCGCGTGGCCCACATGTCGATGGGAAACCAGAGGAAAATCCAGGCGGCCTGATCGAACACGCGCGCATCCACCTGCCGGGCGAGCGACGCCTTTTCCTTGTCGTCCGTCGTGGTACGCAGGCGGATGATCATCGAGTCGAGCGCGGGATCGCTCAGGAACGCGTAGTTGCCGCCGGACCCCTTGTTGGCCGAGTGGAAGAGCGGGTACGTGAAGTTCTCGGGATCGGGGTAGTCGGCGTACCAGTCGCCCAGATAGAGATCGGCCTCGCCATTGCGGACCGTGGCGCGCACCGTGGGTGCGTCGCGCTCGATGATTTCGACCTTCACGCCGATCCGTCCGAGGTCCTGCTGCACCGACTGCGCGATGCGGGCGAGCTCGGGGCGCTGCGAACGCCAGAGCTTGATCGCGAATCCGTTGGGATAGCCGGCCTCGGCCAGGAGGCGCCGAGCGGCGTCCGGATCGTGCCTGTACGGCGCGCGGCTCGAGTCAAACCCGGCGATGCCCGGCGGAATTGCGCCGGCGGCGCGAACGCCGCGGCCGGACATGATGGTCGCCAGCATCGTGCTCACGTCGACGCCCATGTTGAGCGCGCGCCGAACGCGGACGTCCTTCAGCGGTCCGCGCGTCGTGGTCATCGAGATGTAGAGGTCGCGGATGGTGGGGCGACGCTGGATTTCGGAGCCGTGGGTCTGTGTCCAACGCTGCGTCTCGCTGAACGGAATCTCGACGACGTCGAGTCGGCCGGATTCGTATTCGGCGGCCTGGGTGAGCGCCTCGGGGATGATCCGGATCCGGAGCGAGTCCGCCTTGGGAGGGCCGCCCCAGTAATTCGGATTTCTGGCGACGACGATGGCGTCGTCGTGGCGCCAGCTGACGAAGGTCCACGGCCCGCTGCCAACCGGATGCTGGGCGAACGAGTCAGACACCGTCGCCGGCACCACCGCGGCGACCGGCATCGCCATGAACTTCGGGAAGATGTTGAGCGGCTCCTTCAGCGTGAAGACGATCGTGGAGTCATCGGGGACCTGAATCCCGGTGATCGTCCTGGCGCTGCCGGCGGCAAAGGCGTCGGCACCCTGAATTGGCAGCAGCGGCCACTGACGCCCGCCTTTGCCACCCGGCCGGAGTGCCCGCACGACCGACGCCTCGGCATCGCGCGCGGTCACCGGGCGGCCGTCGTGGAAGCGCGCGCCGGTCCGCAGATGAAAGGTGTAGATCCGGCCGGTCGAATCGGTCTCCCAGCGGGTGGCCAGGCCCGGCACGACCTGCCCGTTCACGTCGAACTGGACCAGGTTGTCGAACAGCGTCGCGACGACTTCGCCCGATTGCACATCGGTGCTCAGCGCGGGGTCGAGCGTGGGCGGATCGGCGGTCAGATAGTACTGCAATGTCGATCCCCCGCTGCCGCTGGTGTCGCCGCCGCAGGCGGCAATCCCGGACGCGAGCGCCAGCGACGGAACGAGGAGCGAGCGGAGCGATAGTCGTCGCATGTGCGGCCGGCGGAGAGGAGTGGCGTACTAGAAGTTGACAGCGTAGGCTAACGTGGTGAAACTACCCGTCTTACAGAGTGACGTCAACAACGGGACCGACGGCCGGTCCTGCACCACTCTGGGTCTGGAGCGTCCCATTTTCATGCACCCTCGGTCCGGCGGACCGGTGCGTTTCCTTTCGCGAAAGCGACTTTTCCTTGTCCTGCTGCTCGGGGCGTCGCTTGGCGTGCCCACGCGCGTCGCGGCGCAGCTCCAGGGCGACCTGGTGATCCGCTCGCTCAAGTGGAAAGGGAACAAGTCGGTCTCGACCGCGCTGCTCGAGAATTCAATTGTTACGACCAACTCGAGCTTCTTCGCGCGGCAGGTGCCGTTCAAATGGATTGGGCTTGGCGAGAAGCGGTACTTCAACGAGCGCGAATTCGAGGCGGACGTACTCCGGATCGGCGTACTCTACAAGTTGAGCGGCTTTCCGGATGTGCAGGTGGATACGGTGGTCAAACGGACCGGCAGCGACGTCGGGATCATGTTCAAGATTACTGAAGGCAAGCCGATCATCGTCGATTCGTTCGCGGTGACGGGACTCGACTCGGTAACGGAGAAGGTGCGCAAGGCGGCGACGATCGACCTGGCGCTGCAGGGAGGCGACGTCTTCAACCGCGGACTGATGCGCCAGGCGGCGGATACCATCACCCGCCGCCTTCGTGACCGCGGCTATCCCTCGGCCGAAGTCTTCGTGAGC
>JBDTQV010000025.1:0-13657 GCA_039932015.1 Gemmatimonadota bacterium
AGCAGTGCCCTGGCGAGTTCCATCGCGCTGCGTCTCGCGTATCGTCATACGGATCTCGTCGCGGCGCTCGTGTCCATCGACGGCGGACCGGCCGAAACCGCGAGCACGCCCGGGCTCCGGCGTGCCATGCGGTTCGCGCCGCTCCTCAAGCTGTTCGTGGGCGCGGGTACGATTCGCGGCAAGCTGCGGCGGGCCATGATCGAGAATTCAGCCGACGGCACGTGGGTCACCGACGACGTCGTCAACGGATACGCCGGCGCCGCCGCCCGAAATGTTCACGGCGCGATCGATGTGATGCGCGCGATCAGCCGGTCAACTGAGCCGGAGCCGCTTCGCGATCAACTCGCCAGGCTTCGGATTCCCGTCACCCTGCTGCTCGGCGGCGCGCCGCACGACAGCGGCCCGAGCGCCGAGGAAGTGGGGGAGCTGGTGGCGCGGCTACCGTCCGTCACCGTGGATACGATACAGAACGCCGGCCAGTTCATTTACGAGGAGCGGCCCGATGCGGTCGTCGCCGCCGTCAAAGCGATCACTCTGCGCTGAGGCGGTCAGCGGCACCGTACGCGTCGATCGAAATGTGCAGATCACGCCGAAGCTCGGCGTCGCCGCTGAGGAGCGTATCCCAGGTGATCGCGTGCGCACGCCGGCGCCCCTTGGGGGCAATGCGCACGCCCTCAGCATCGATCGTGATGGTATAGAGCTTTCCCGCAAGCTCGAGCTCGCGCTTGATCGTCTTGTCCAGCCGGGTCGCCATGGGCCCTCCGGTTCAGTCAGCGGCGCGCAAGCCGCCGCACCGTCGCGACGACGGCGTCGGGCTGTTCTTCCTGGATGTACTGCCCCGCGCGCGGGACGTGTTCGACGGCGAAGTCGTGCAGGCCGGCGCTCAGGATGACGATCTCTTCATCCGGCGTGCGCGTTGCGTGCGGCGCGTCGCCGATCAGCAGGCGTACCGGAATGCGTATCCGCGGGAGCGACGGGCGGAGCGGCTCGGACTCGTGCGAGTCGGCCATGCCTTTCAGCGCGTCGATGCCGGCGCGAACGTCGCGCGCGAAGCCCGCGGTATACGCTGCGACGGCCGCGTCGGTCACCCATGAGGTGTCGCCCGAATTCTTGATCATGCCGGCGCGTACCTGCTTCCGGATCGCACCGGCATCCACGAAGAACTTCATCACGCTTGCGTATCGTGTCGCGTCAGTCAGCCCGGGCGTCGCCGCCGTCTCGGCCGGGCCCCCATCGATCGACACGATGCCGCGCACCAGTTCCGGCCGCCGCACGGCGAGCCGGAGCGCCATCGACGCGCCCACTGAGTGCGCGACCACCACGGCACCGCGCACATTGAGCTGATCGAGCGCCCGTCCGATCCGATCGGCCTGGGCGGTGAGCGAGTAATCCGCGCCGGCGGGCTGGCTCGACCACCCGGTGCCGAGCGGCTCGATGACAATGGTACGGAGCCCCGCGCGGGCGAGCGGCTCGGTGACCTTGCGATAGCCGTAGGCAGAGCCGAAGAGTCCCGGAATCAGTACCACCACGGGGCCGCTGCCGCGGGAAGTGACGCGGAGAACTTCGCCGGGTGCCACGGTGAGGTCGCGCGCGACAGCGGTATCCGGCGGCGGGGCGAAGGCGATGAGGAATGCGGCAACAAGCATGGAACACCTGTCTCATGAATCCGGGGGAAGTATGCAATGTAGTCCGGCGCGCGCGTTGACCGGGTATCCGGACGTTCACATATTGCGCGACGACGAAGAGCGAACGAGCGAAGTCCCTTTCAGGAGCATACCATGGCGTACACGTTGCCCCCGCTGCCCTACGACTATACCGCGCTGGAGCCGCACATCGACGAGCAGACGATGCGGATCCACCACGACAAGCACCACCAGGCCTACGTCACCAACCTGAACGCTGCGCTCGAGCCGCATCCCGATCTGCAGCAAAAGCCCGTCGAAGATCTCATCGCGAACATCGATGCGCTTCCGGAAGCGATCCGGACGGCGGTCCGCAACAATGGCGGCGGCCACGCGAATCACACCTTCTTCTGGGAAATCATGCAACCGGGCGGCGCCACCGCACCGGCCGGCGCGCTCGCGCAGGCGATCGACAAGAGCTTCGGCGGGCTCGCACCGTTCAAGGAGCAGTTTGCGAAGGCGTGCGCGACGCGCTTCGGAAGCGGATGGGGCTGGCTGACCGCCGCCAAAGGCGGCGCGCTCGCGATCGAGAGCACGCCCAACCAGGACAGCCCGCTCATGAGCGGCCGCCGGCCGATTCTCGGCTGCGACGTGTGGGAGCACGCCTACTATCTCAAGTACCAGAATCGCCGTCCCGACTACGTCTCAGCGTGGTGGAACGTCGTGAACTGGACCGAAATCGGGAAGCGTTACGCGGAGGCAGCGAAGTAGATCGCTTCCCCGCGCCGGCCGGACCCTGGCCGCCCTCCGCGTCCGCCCTCGTGCGCGTCGCGTCCGAGGCATGGTCACTGTCCGGGCGGCGAATCTCGATCGAGGCGGAGATCGGTGACGGCGTGGCGTGCATTGCGTCGGGCACGGGCGCCATCTCGCTTGGCGTGATGCGCGCCGACGCCAACTGCGCGATGGAACATCGGACCGCGCGGGTGATGCCGGATCAGTGTGTCGTCGAGAGCGGTGTTGCGCGCGGCGTCGTCGTCGAACGATGGGTTGCCGCGCTCGACCTGCCGGTGGCAGCCTGGGAAATCGCGGCCCCGCCGGGGTGCGAAATTCGCGCAGAGATAATGGCACGCGCGGCGGCCGAGAGCGAGCAGTCGGTCATCGCGTGGGCAGTGAGCGAGGACCGCGAGTCTGCGGCGCTCGGTGCTGGAGAATTCAGCGCGTCCATCCGGGCGACGGGCGGCGAGATTCGGGCGATATGCGGCGGCAAGCTCAGGATCGACGCAGTCACCGGAACTTCAGATCCGATGCGCATCCTCTTCGCGTTGTCGGGGAACGCCGCTGATCTGGCGCGTACGATCGACCTCGTTCAACGACGCGGACTGCCCGGGCTACTGAGCCAGCGCGCGCAGCACGCACGGTTGCTCGCCGACTACGGCGTGGCAATCGAGACGCCCGAGCCCGGCATCGCCGCCGCATTCGAATGGGCCAAGGTAGATGCCGACGTTGCCACCGGAATTCCTGCCGCTGACGTGCCAGGTGATGGCCGTGCCGCGCTCGACCTGCTGCGCCGCGCCGCGCAAAGCCCCATGCCCTCCGCCGCGGGTGACGTCCTCGGTGCCGGGCTCGCGCTCTGGGGTGTCACGCCGGATGCGGCGGGCGCGGGCGTCACCGTCCGCCCCTGGCTGCCGCCTGAGTGGCCTGCCATGGCACTGCGCCGTCTTCGCACGGGACCAACGTCGATCGACTGCGAGATCCGCCGGCGTCCCGGCCGGATCGTGGCGCGCGTCGCTCGTGTGTCGGGGCCGCCACTCGTCGTAACGGTCCAGCCGCGGGGTGCCGCCATCGCCTCGATCACCGTCGACGACGTGGCGCTCGGCGGCGGCCGCGCCCGGTTCGTCGCCGAGCAACGGCACGAAGTGATTTTCGATCTGCACGAATGACCCGCCGCAGGCGCCGGTGGTATCTTTGTCCCGCCCAACTCATCCAAGGACAGTGATGTTGCGCCTCCGCTCCGCCGCCATCGCTTTCATCGCCGCGCTGGCGTTGTCGGCTTGCCGCATCGAGGATCGTACGCCCGCGGGTTCGCGCCGGGATGAGGATGCGATTCGTTCCGTGCTGGCGACGTACTATCAAAGCGTCGGCGCAGGCGACTGGGCGGCAAGTCGTGCGCTGTTCTGGGACAGTGCCATGGTCGAGGTTCGCCACGCCGGCACAGACTCGGCGTGGCGAGAGTATCGCACGGCGGATGCGTATCACCGCGATCTTGCGCGCCGATATGGGAGCCATGAGTTGTCGGAGGTCAGCGTGAGAATTTTCCGGCTCGACTTGCGCCAGCAGGGCGATCTCGCCTCCGCATGGGTCACGACGCGCCGCCGGCCGATTGCGGGTGAAGGGCGCCTGGAGGTTGGAACGGCCGACGACGTAATTCTCCGGCGCGCCGGCGGCACCTGGCGGATTGTCGCATTGGCGTCCGCGCCCGATCCGGCGACCACGCGCTGACGTTCATGCCGCGGAACGAGGCATGCGTCGCGCGGCGTCCGGGACCGGCCGCGCTCGCGGTTCGGTGGGACCGGCCGCGGGAGGCACACGCGTGAACCCGCTTGCCGAGATCGGTGCGCTCGCAACGCTCCTCAATTCCGCGCTCGAGGCCGAAGCGACATTGCAGCGCGCTGCAGAAATCATCCGGCGCGCGGCGGGAACGTCAGACGTGACGATCTGGTACCGTGCGGTCGGTGCGCCCGCCATGCACCGAATTGCTGCGGCGGCGGACGCTCCGGGCGCGCGCGCCGCTGATCCAGCGGGTGATTTTGACGTGATGGCGCCGGGGCCGGGCGCGGTGCGCACGCAGGCGGTGCGAGCGGCGGAAGTCATCGCGTGGCTCGACGCCGCAGAGCCGGTGGACAATCCCGCCGTGCTCGCGGCCGCTGCACCGATGATCGCCGCGTATCTCACGATGAATGCACTCACCGCGGACACGGCCCGCCGGCTCGCCGAGCAGTCGCAGGATCTGGACGAGCAGCAGCGGTTTACGGCGCTCGTGATCGACAGTCTTCCGGTGGGACTCTACGTGGTGGACCGCGAGTATCGCATCCGCATGTGGAATCGGAAGCGCGAGACCGGCACCCAGGGACTTCGGCGCGCCGACGTGGTGGATCGCGCCGTGTTCGACGTCCTCACGCGGCAGCCGCGCGAGCAGCTGAAAGGCGAGTTCGACGCTGTCTTTGCGAGCGGCGAGATCCGGGAAAACGAGATGGACGTGCCGGTCGGGGGTGAAGTGCGCTCGTATCACCTGACGAAAATTCCGATGCGGCTCGACGGTGATGAGATCACTCACGTGATTACGATCGGCGATGACGTGACGGCGCGACACTCGGCGCGCGAGCGCCTGCTTCAGAACGAGAAGCTCGCGGCGATCGGCCAGCTCGCCGCCGGCGTCATGCATGAGATCAACAACCCGCTCGCCATCATCGGCGCGTGTGCCGCTGCGGCCGAGGGTCGCCTGGAGGACGTGACCGGCCCTGGCGTCGAGGCCATCCGCGAGTACTGCGAGCTCATCGACAAGGAAGTCCAGCGTTGCACGCGCATCGTCGATGAGTTGCTCGACTTCAGTCGCCCGAAGGGCAAGGCGAAGCATCGCGTCGTCATCGCCGAGCTGGTGGACGACACGCTCTTCCTGCTCAAGCATCACCAGCGGTTCCGAACGCTGACCGTCACCCGCGAATTCGCGGAGCGTGTGCCGAGTGTGCTAGCGAACCCGGAGCAACTGATTCAAGTGTGCATGGCGGTCATGCTCAACGCGGCGGATGCCATGGAAGGCGGCGGTGAACTCACCGTGCGGGTCGGTGGCGGTGCACGTCCGGATGAAGTCGCCATTGAAATCGAGGACCGGGGCGACGGGATCCCCATCTCCGAACAGTCGAAGATCTTCGAGCCGTTCTACACCACGAAGCCGCCGGGACGTGGCACCGGCCTTGGGCTGTCGATCTGCTATGGTATCGTGCAGGAACACCAGGGGCGCCTCGAGGTCGAGAGCGTGCCGGGACGGGGGTCGACGTTTCGTATCGTGTTGCCGGTCCACCCGGAGACCGCATGAAGATTCTGGTGATCGAGGACGACCGGACCGTCGGCCAGTAC
The DNA here is from genome assembly GCA_039932015.1 of Gemmatimonadota bacterium. GTDB lineage: Bacteria > Gemmatimonadota > Gemmatimonadetes > Gemmatimonadales > GWC2-71-9 > JAICUF01. Next base: position 5,757 of record JBDTQV010000025.1, read on the forward strand.
GTGAAGCGCGGGCTCGAGGAGCAGCAGTATCACGCGGACCTCGTCGACGATGGGCTCGAGGGTTTGCGCCTCGCATCTGGCGGCCAGTATGATCTGCTCGTGCTCGATCTGCGGTTGCCGGGGATGACGGGGCTCGAAGTGCTGCGCACGTTGCGCGATCGCGGAAACACCATGCCGATCCTGGTCCTCACCGCGCAGGATTCGGTCGACTTCAAGGTGCAGGCGCTGCGCTCCGGCGCCGATGACTACGTCACCAAGCCGTTCGCGTTCGAGGAGCTGCTGGCGCGGGTCGAGGCACTCGGTCGCCGGCCGCAGCAGTTGCGCTCTCCGCTGATCAAGGTGGCCGATCTCGAGCTCGATACGGCGACGCGCGAAGTGCGCCGCGGCGCCGAGCCGATCGAGCTGACGCCCAAGGAATATTCGGTCCTCGAATATCTGATGCGGCACTCGCCGCGCGTCATGTCCCGCACGCTCATCACCGAGTATGCGTGGGACTACCACTTCGATCCGGGCACCAACATCGTGGACGTCGTGATCAACCGTCTGCGAAAAAAGGTGGACTCCGTCGGCGCGACAAAGCTGGTGCACACGGTGCGCGGTATCGGCTACGTCGTGAAGGCCTGATGCGCGGCATCCGGCTCCGGCTCTTCGTCTGGTTCACCGTCGCACTTCTGCTGGCACTCGGGGCGTTCGGCGGCGCACTGTACTACGAGCTGCAGCAGCCGAGCTATGTCGCGCTGGACCAGCGCACGGACGTCGAGGCGAAGTTCGCGCTCAAGTGGCTCGAAGACTCGTACCGGGAGAACGGTCCGCTGGTCGTGAGCGACAGCGAGGTCGAAGTGCGGGCGATCAAGTCGGGCGGCGTCAGCGCGGCATTCGAGAGCGCGCGCGACTATCTGGTGATCGCAGGCGATTCGGGCCAGATCGTGTACATCTCGGGAGTAGCCCGGGGTCTGCGCACAAGCGCGCTCGAATCGTTGACCGGGGTAGCACGGAATCCCGGTCCTACGGAGCGCGTCGGTACGCTCCAGCTCGAGCCGTCACGTCAGGTGCGCTACCGCGTTGCTCCGGTGACCAATGCCGGTCCCGGCATCGTCAGCGTGCTCGTTGCCACGCCGGTGGATGATCTGTCATTCGACCCGGCGCTCATCCTGCAGGCAATGGGGGTGGTGGCGCCGCTCGTCGCACTGTTCACTGCCGCGCTCGGCTACTGGCTGGCGGGGCGCGCGCTGCAGCCGGTGCAGGTGCTGACCGACGAAGTGGACGCGATCACCGACGGGCGCAGCCTGCATCGGCGGCTCGCGGTCCCGATGTCGCGCGATGAAATCGCCCGGCTGGCGCTGACGCTCAACGGGATGCTCGCGCGCCTGGAGCAGAGCTTCGGCAGCCTGCACCGGTTCACCGCGGACGCCAGCCACGAGCTGAAGACGCCGCTCATGGTGCTCCGCGCGGGCGTCGAGCGCGCGTTGACTCATCCCGCCACGCCACCCGAGATCTTCGGCTCGCTCGACGAGACGCTCGAGCAAATCAATCGCATGACCGAGATGGTGGAGAACCTGCTGACGCTCGCGCGCGCCGACGAAGGCCGCGCTCCACTCGCGGTCGAGGAATGTGATCTGCGCGACCTGGTCGCGGAGGCGTCGGAGACGGCCGGCATGCTCGCGGAGGCGAACGAAATTGTGGTCGCGACGAATGTGCCCGAGGAGCCGGTCACGATCGCCGTGGACCGGCACCGCATTCGCGAGCTGCTGCTCAACCTCATCACCAACGCCGTGAAATACACCGGCCAGGGCGGCCGAATCGGCATCGAGCTCACCGATCGAGTCACCGATGTCTCGATCGTCGTGCGCGACAGCGGGATTGGCATCGCACCCGGCGATCTGCCGCACATCTTCGAGCGTTTCTGGCGCGCCGACCCGGCCCGCTCACGCACCGGTGAACGGCCAGGCACTGGCCTCGGCCTCGCCATCACGAAGTGGATCGCCGAAGCTCACGGCGGTTCGATCACGGTGCAGAGCAGGCCAGGGCGGGGGACCGCGTTCACCGTCACCATACCGCGCGTCGGCATGCCGGCGCAAATAAACTATCGCACCACGCCGGTGCCCGTGGCGGAATAGCCGCGATCGCCACGCGGTCGTCACCGAATCGTCATGCGCGCCCGGGATGATTGCTGCTCTCGAACCCGGACCGGGCGTGACGGGGATCACTCCGGCGGGCGGCGTTCCGCTGCCACTATCTGTGCTGGCTCAGCCGAAGTCGGTCGGCTCGGCGAGTCCGGCGGCAATCACTAATCGCGCTGTCATGGAATTGTCATGTAGGGGTGAGGCGCACGCTAGGAGCGCGTGGTATGGTACATCCACGTCAGTCTCCACACTCGGAGGTGGGATTCGTGTTCGACAATCTGATCGAGTCCAAAGCGAAGAAGCAAAAGAACCTCGGGCAGACGGCGGTGTCGCTCCTTCTGCACGGCGTCATCATCTTCGCGGCGGTCAAGGCGACGCAGGGGATCGCGGAGAACATGGACGAGAAGCCGATGGACACCACGATGGTGTTCATCAAGGCACCGGAACCGCCGCCGCCCCCGCCGCCGCCGCCGCAGCAGGAGGTCATCGTCGCCTCCAATCCGCCGCCCAAGGGTTTCCAGACGATCGTGGCACCGACGGATATCCCGAAGGACATTCCGCCGGTCAACCTGAATCAGAAGGCGTTCAACGCCGCTGACTTCTCGGGCAAGGGCGTCGAAGGCGGTCTGGCGGCCGGCATCGTCGGCGGCACCGGTCCGGTCGACGTCGGCAGCGTCGTCGTGAGCTCGGCCGAAGCGGACGAGCCGCCGCGCGCCATCGCCTACGGACCGCAGCGTACGCCGGCCGGGTTCGAGGGTGTTCCTGGCAAGGTCACGATCCGCTTTATCGTGGACACGCTCGGTCACGCCGAGCCACCGTCGGTAAAGGTGCTGAACAGCAGCAACAAGCTGTTCGAGGAGCCGGCCAGAGAGATGGTGCTGAAGGCCAATTTCAAGCCGGGCCGCAACGGTGGTCACGCGGTGCGCGTGCTGGTCGATCTGCCGATCAATTTCGCCGGCGGACAGTAAACCGAATCAGTTCAGTTTGCCGCCGGTACCTGACCGGGGCATGTCATTCTTACGCGGAGGCACGGCACGATGGGTCTCGATCTGATGGCACTGTGGGGCCAGATGGGCTCGTTCGCCAAGGGTATCGTCATCCTGCTGGCGGGCATGTCCATTTATTCGCTGACGGTGATGGTGGGGAAGCTGATCCAGATCGCGCGGAGCCAGTCGGAGACGCGGCGGTTCGCGCCACAGTTCTCGCGCGCCATCCAGGAAGAGAATCTCGACCAGGCGATCGCGCTGGCCGAAAAGAACAAGAAGAGCCACGTCTCGCGCGTGCTGGGTGAAGCGCTCGCAGAGGTGAAGCCGCTCCTCCGTGATCGCGCCACCATCACCGCCGCGGACATCAACTCCGCCGAGCGCGCGGTCGAGCGCCAGATGCTGATCGTGCTCTCCGAGTTCAAGCGCGGCACCGGCGTCCTCGCCACCGTCGGCTCGACGGCACCGTTCGTCGGTCTGCTCGGCACTACCATGGGCATCATCACCGCTTTCACCGGCATGGCCGCCAACGGCTCGTCCGGCGGTCTCGCCAGCATCTCGGCCGGTATCGCCGAAGCGCTCATCACGACGGCCTTCGGTCTGATGGTCGCGATTCCGGCGGTGTGGGGCTACAACTATTTCACGACGAAGATCGAGAACCTCACGGTCGAGATGACCTACACGTCGAAGGAGTTGATCGACTACCTCATCAAGAGCGTGGGCAGCGAGTTCGGCCGGTCGATCTTCACGAAGGAATTCCAGGCGCAGAAGGCGGTGTCCGGCAGTGGCCATGTGGCCGGCTGACGCGCGACCGGTTCGCACGCCGGGTTTCCTGGAAACAAGGAGATAGCATCACATGGGCATGTCCTCGGGTAACGCAGGACGGACGTCGGTCAAGTCAGAGCCGAACGTCGTGCCGATGATCGACATCATGCTGGTGCTGCTGATCATCTTCATGATCGTGACGCCGCTCATCGCCGCCGGCTTCAAGGCCGAGCTGCCGAAGGCCAAAAACCTGGCCGCCAGTCCGGAGAAGGAAGACGAAGTCGTGCTGGGGATCGACCAGAGCGGCGGCTTCTTCCTGAACAAGCGGCCGATCTCGGACGCAATGCTGGAGCAGCAGCTGGCGTCGATGTTCGCGTCGCGGGAAGACAAGATCCTGTACTTCAAGGCCGATCAGAAGATCAAGTACGGCCGGGTGCAGGACGGCATCGAGATCGCGCGGCGGGCGGGCGCGCGCGTCGTCAAATCCATCACCGAGCCGGTGCAGTCAGCGCCGCTGCTCGGTGGGAAGCGGAAGGAGTAGGCGATGGCGTTCTCCGTAGGTGGTGGCGGCGCGCTCTCGGCTGAGCCGAACGTCGTGCCAATGATCGACATCCTTCTGGTGCTGCTCATTATTTTCATGGTGTCGCAGCCGATGAACCGGAAGGCGATGGATGTTCAGGTGGCACCGCCCAATACGCAGACGCAGAGTCAGAGCGCGAACGACCAGATCGTGCTCGAGCTGAACGATGACGGAACGTACGCCATCAACAGCCAGGCGGTGCCGAAGGCGCAACTCGAGACGCAGATCCGCACAATATTCGAGGGGCGCAATGCCAAGCTGATGTTCATAAAGGCCGGGCAGAGCCGCATCTACCAGGATGTGGTCGACGCGATGGACTCGGCGCGCAGCGCCGGCGTCCAGATCATCGGATTCACGCCGATCGAGGCCTACCGCAAGAAGTGAGGGATCGGTACGACCGGCTGAACGTGCGGGGGCTCAGGTGGGCCCCCGCACGTGTTTTCCGGACGTCGCCGGGCGTCACTATCTTCGAACCGTCATGACTGCGCCCGAGCCGAACATTCGACGAGAGCCCCCGCGGCTGCTGCTTCCGATGCCCCGGAGGCGGGCCGCCGGATTATGGGTCTCGGTCGCGGTGCACGCGGCAATCCTGGCCGTGCTTTGGCTCAAGCGGGACGCGCTCATCGCCACGCCGGTTGCCGGTGATCCACGATTCGGAAGCGAGAGCGGCGGCGGAGGCGGTGGGGGCGGTGGCGGGGGTCAGGTGACGACGTATATTATTGCCCTGCCGCCGGTCCCCCCGCCCGACGCGGTTCCGACTACGGTGCCGCCGGTCATTACGCCACCCAAAGTCGATGTCGTGCCGGTTCAGCCGGCGCCGGTGCCGCCGCCCGTCGCGGTCGCGGACACGCACGCCGTGGCAACGGCGGCGAATCCGGCTGCGGGCGGTGTGAGCCCGGGTGCAGGGACCGGCGCCGGCAGTGCCGGTGGCAGCGGTGGGGGTGAAGGCGGGGGCATCGGAACGGGCAACGGTACGGGCTCCGGCCCCGGCAGCGGCGGACAGGGCGGCGGCATCCGGCCGCCAACGCTGCGCGGACTCATTCCGCCCCTAGGCGACAGGCCGCCCAAAGAGTTGCGCGGGAAGACCGTAAAGGTGCTGTTCTCGATTGCGGCCGACGGTCACGTCATCAGGTTCGAGACGGATCCCGGCATCAGCGATGCGAAGTACGCGAAAGGCTTTTCCGAAAAGATGATGGGGTTCCGGTTCACCCCAGCGAGGACGATGAGCGGCGAAGCGGTCGCAAGTGTCATGTCGATTGAGTTCACGCTGTCGAATTAACGGCGCCGAGTCACCTGCCACCGAGGCTTCATGTCCCGTCTCTTCGTCCGTAAGTCCGTCGCCGATTGCGAAAATGACATCGCCGAACGCGGCGGCCTCAAGCGCTCACTCGGCAAATGGCACCTCACCGCGCTCGGTGTCGGCGCCACCATCGGCGCCGGAATCTTCGCGACCACGGGCACGGCGATCGTCGGCGATTCGTCGCGGCCCGGAGCGGGACCGGCGATCATCCTGTCGTTTCTGCTCACAGCGTTCACCTGCGGGTTCGCCGCGCTGAGCTATGCCGAATTTGCGGCGATGGTGCCGATTTCGGGGTCGGCGTACACCTATGCGTACGCCTCGCTCGGCGAGCTGGTGGCGTGGATCATCGGCTGGGACCTGATCATCGAATACGCGGTGGGCAATATCGGCGTCGCGATCGCCTGGGCGGGGTACTTCAGGGAGTTGCTGAGCCATTTCGGCCTTTCGCTGCCGGCCTGGTTGGCGACTGACTATCGCTCGGCCAACACCGCGGTAGAGGCGATCGCGGGCGGTGCCACCGACGCCGCGAACGTCTACCTCGCCTCGGCGGCTGCCGGCGGTCCACGCATCTTCGGGTTGCCGGTGATCTTCAACCTGCCGGCTTTCCTGATCGTCGCGCTGATCACCGTGGTGCTCGTGATCGGCATCAAGGAATCGGCCAACTCCAACAATGCGATGGTGCTGCTCAAGATCGCCATCATCCTGTTCTTCTGCGCCGTGGGCGCAACGCTCATCAAGCCAATCAACTGGCACAACCCGATGACCGGCGGGTTCGCGCCCAACGGCTTCCGCGGCATCAGCGCCGGCGCCGCAATCATCTTCTTCAGTTATATCGGCTTCGACGCCACGTCGACCGCGGCCGAGGAATCGCGGAACCCCGCGAAGGACATGCCGTTCGGCATCATCATGAGTCTGATCGTCTGCACCGTGATTTACATTCTGCTCGCCGTGGTGATGACCGGCATGGCTCCGTGGCGATCACTGGGGACGGCCGAGCCGATGATTACGGCGCTCGCGATGGCCGACGGCTCGCCCAAGCTGCTGGGGATTTCGCGGTTCATCGTGGCGCTCGGCGCCGTGATCGCGATGACCAGCGTCCTTCTCGTCTTCCAGCTCGGCCAGCCGCGCATCTTCATGTCGATGGCGCGCGACGGCTTGCTGCCGCCGTTCCTCGCCAAGGTCCATCCGCGGTTCAAGACGCCATACGTCGGCACGATACTCACGGGGCTCTTCGTTGCGACGTTTGCCGCGTTCGCGAACATCGCCGAAGTCGTCGATCTCACCAACATCGGCACGCTATTCGCGTTCGTGCTCGTGTCCCTCGGCGTAATCGTGCTGCGCCACAAGGAGCCCGATCGGGTGCGGCCGTTCCGCGCGCCGCTGGTTCCGCTCACCCCGATCATCGCGATCGTCTCGTGCGTGTACCTCATGAGTCAGCTGCCGCGCTTGACGTGGATCCGGTTTGGCGTGTGGCTGGTGCTCGGGCTTGCGATCTACTTCCTGTACGGGATTCGCAACAGCCGGATTGGCAACCGCGCAGGCTAACTCCCGGTGGGCCTCCGCGGCGGGTCGGCCGCCGCGAGGAGTTTGAGTACGGTCGCCCAGTTGCGCGCGGTCGCCGTATTCCACGCTATCCGTCCAATCGCCGTTCCCAGCCGGTTTGCGAGCACCCCGTCCGGGTGCCACGCGTAACTGGCATCCTTCCCGATCACGATACGGTCCGGATCCCATGCTGCGTCAGCGATCGCGCGCATCCGCGTCCGATCTTCCGGGTCATCGAGGAAGGTGACCATGAGGCGCGATGGGTCGGACGCGATGCCGGTGAGCGGATTGGCGGCTGCGACAGCGGCAAGCTTCGGCTGGCTGAGCAGGGTGACGCGGGATGTAACGCCGGTGCGAGCGAGCAGCGCTTGCTCGATCGAGACTGCCGTTGCCGCCGTCAATCGCTCGGATGTGGAGAAGACGACATTCCCGCTGTTGAGTAACGTGCGCACGTCGGTGAAGCCGAGCTCTTCCATCAGCCGGCGCAGGTCGGCCATCGCGACGCGCTTGGCACGTCCGACATTGATGCCGCGCAGAAGCGCAAATGCGCGGGTCATGGCACCGTGCCCGGTTTAAGCTCGCGCCGCGATTCGGAGAGCGCCGGCCAC